>DATKNH010000144.1 GCA_035541455.1 Syntrophorhabdales bacterium | reverse complement strand
TACTGCCACGCGCAGTCAGCCAGACTGGCAGGTGTAGGAGAGACACCGTTCTGAGAATGACTGCAACGGACGACGAGGAGGAGTGCGCGGGGCAAGGAGCTGTTCACTCTCCTCCTTATCTTCCGCAGGGGATGGGGTAATCCGCCTCATCCCCTTGTTTGTGGGAGAGCGGTCAACCAATTGTGAACCGCGGTCCAAAGTGCAGGGAGGAAGCCCGGGAAAAATATGTGCGAAGATTATACGGATAAACGATGAGTGTCACATGGATTCGCCCTGAAGGCTCATTCGAATGAAGGGGACCGTGGAGAAGAACCAATGCGGTTATTGCGGCGAGTATCGTCACCCCAGCAACCTTTTCCTTATTGGGGGACCTGGCATGCGGGAAGTGCTACACCACTATCCAGCAAACTCGGAGGCAAAAGAGCAGAAACGAGACGCAAGATAAAACTGAGGATGAATGAGAAAGCCTGTCTAATACATCAGCCATGGCGATGCGTTCCATGACGAAGTCCCTGGGAGTCATTTCGAAAAGCGGTTGCGGGGCCGTCCAAAAGAATGCTACCCACTCCTTCTTCCCTCCTGTGCTATAATGGAAGCCAGATACCGCTGAATAGGCAGGAAGATGCCAAGGCTATTGGTTTATATCATAGTGATGCTATTTTTGTGGGCGGGTGCTCTTTGTGCAGCCGAGGGAGGCGGCCCGTGCAGCACTAAATGCGGGGATGATCCCCAAGGCCAATGTAGCAACCCGGGTCCTCGCAGCTATGAAGATGTTGGCTCAGCCTCGGATCAGAGTGGGTCGGAGAAAAGTTCCAACTCTGCCGAATCTAGATCACCATACCGAAACGGGGCCCCGGACAACTCCGTGAAGTCCCGTTGGCAGATCGATATTGGCGGATCAGTCAGGATGGACGTAGGACGCACACAGTAACAGCCATTTCACAAGCTAGCCTCATCGAGAACAACATACCGGACCTTATGTTATCTCTTGAAAAAACAATGAGGGAATCAAGCAGGCTTTATCCTATTCAAGCTCGCGTACAACCGAGATGAAAGGTAAGTCGTAGCTATTTATTAAGCGCACATGGTAAACAGAATCGCTTCTACCTCGGTTTCTCGTACGTCTAATGTTTTGCTTTCCGGAAGTAGACCTCGTAGCCTTTTTCGAATGTTGGGCTGCGGTCGGGAGTGTGACACGTAGTGCATACTTCTTTTCCCGGCTTTTGATGGGTAACGGCTGTAGATGCGCGCACGTGTTCGGAGGCATTGCCGTGACACGATTCACACTGGACACCCAACAGTCCCTTCTGCTGAAGCTTCATAGAAAATCCGTCCGGCTCCTCGAAGCGTGTGGTATGACACGCGAGACATTCAGGATCGAACTGCCTATTTCTGTTCACGAGGGATTCGTAAGCGCGGGCATGTCCCGTTGCCTGCCAGGAGCTGAACTCTTTCTCGTGGCACGGAGAACACGATGTGCTCGCGGGTGAGGCAGGACTTTCACCGGCAGGGACATAGAGAGCCGCCATCTGCTTTTGATAGTCGAGAATCATTGACGTTACTTCATCGTCAGCAAGCTGGTTGCCTAAGGGAATCAGGCTATTCCGGACGGCTTTCGTCTTGTCCGGCCCGAACGAGACCTCAAGCAGCCCAAGATACTGGCCTTTCTCTCCTGCCTGCACAATCTGCGTCGTGCCTGCCTTGCGCGGTTCCCGTATCTTCTGACCGTCACGACCACCGATAATGAGATCAATCCCTCCCACCCGGCGAGCCAACACCCAATCACGTCCGACTCCCTGGTGTGTCAGGGCGATGACCAGATCAACTTTGCCCGCGAGCTCTTTCATCACCGATTCAGCCGCTTTAATCGAATCCTGCACGACCACGGAGCCCTGTGTAATCTTACCGATGATCGAGGTCATTTCCTCGGTATCACCGGTGAGCCCGAATATGCCTATTGTTTTTCCCGCAATCTGTTTTATGACGTACTGCTTGAAGAGGGGCGTGTTCTTTGTGTCTGTCAGGTTAGCCGAGATGAAAGGCGTACCAAACTTCTTTTCCAGTTCTTTAAGAGCGGTAACGCCGAGCAGCAGGTCTCTCTCCCCCACGTTCACCGCATCACAGCCAATAGTGCGGTAAATGCGTGCTACGGCCTCCGCTTTCAGCTTTGCGGAAGCCCGGAGAGTCTCCGGTATCTCCTTTTCAAAAAACAGGTCGCCGGAATCCAAAACCAGCACCGGGCCCTGCTCTTTGCGATACTGCCTGACGGCAGTTGCTTTTTTGTACAGCCCGCCGAGCTGTTCATGCGTTTCGCTTCACCCGCAAGGTTCCAGGTATCCTGCCACATCATTGGTGTAGAATATGGCGATCTCACCGCCGTCAGAGCCGAACAGCCGTCCTCCTCCTGCGGCTATCAGCAGGCCAACAATGGCGGCGCAGAGACAAAGAGTTTTCTTCATCTCCAGGCATCGACCGAAGCACTACGCATATACCTGAAATCTCCTGCCTGAAAAAATGCGTTCGCTTCTCCGCCTACCACCACAATACTGATCCCCTTGGGACTCGGATAGCGCGGCATGAGCGCGTCTTTCGGCAGTTTGAATCGTGACGCAAACGGTTCGACTCCCTGTTTCGCAAGCGGTACGGTGAATGATATAACAAGCTCGTCGTCCCAGAATCCGTTATACGTGACAAGCGTATTCTCGTAGAGCCACTGCTCGAGTTTCTCCTTTGTTTCAAAACCTTGGGCTTCCTTGAGATCCTGCGCTATCAAAGGATCCATCAGCACCAGAGCCCCAGCCGCCGACGTAGGGGAGGTGTACACGTTGAACACCTTGAGCAGCTCCCTGATCTGATTGTGGTAGCCTTTGTTCGCCCGCACGCCCACACCGTGAGCTATACCCCATCCATGGAAAATACTGACGACGCTAGCCTCGGGCTTGAAGCCCTTTTCGACATGGAAGGGCTTCCAGGGATTCCTGGCCTCGTTCTCCGCGATGCAGACGTTGCTGTAGGTGAGACTATTGCCCTGTGAACCCAGATACGTATCGCCCAGTTTGCCCGCACCCGACAAATTCATGGAGAGCAGTGTCCATGCTCTCCCTATTGTAGCGTTGGCCTGGTTCAAGGGGCTCATGGCACCCATGCCGGAGTTCATTTTGATCTCATCGCGTATGGGCCCGTTCACGACGACCATGCGCGCAAAAGACGTGGTGGACGCGAAGAGGGATGGCAGTCCTGTCGAGGCGATAGCCAGGATGACGGGGAAATACTCCGGCCTGGCTCCAGCCATTACCGCGTTGACCGCTACTTTCTCTACCGTATACTCCCAGGCCTCATGCGCAGAACCCGGGCTCATCTTCGCTACTATCTCGTTGGGAGAATGACTGGTGCCCTTGAGCATATCGGCAACCCTCTTTTCCGTGGGAAGCACAATGGGAAGTCCGTCAGTCCACCCATTCTTGAGAAAGAGGCGCTGCAGATTCTCCTCAGTGTCAGGTTTAACCAGTCGCGGCGGTGTTCTGTCCAGCGTACCTGTCTTCTTCTCCTCGGCGCTGAGCGGCTTGGTGAGCGCTTCGACGATCTCCTGCATAAGCGGCTTGCCGGACACCGGATCTTTGCCGTTCACGTAGTCGCGCAGCAATGAAGTTGGCTTGAAAGCAATCGGGTGAGGGATGAACGTGAATCGCTGCAGCGGCATGCCTCTCTTGTACGCGGCTGCTTTTCCGTTCTCTTCGAACATGCTCGTAACGACAGGTGTTGTGGGTATTCCCATTTTCTCCAGGGTAAGGCAATGGCCGACGACCGCCGGCGTGCACACGTCTCAGTGGCCGACCCCGAGGACCACAAGGCCCCCTTTCTCCTTTACCTCGGCCCACAACTTCGGATCGTCATCAAAAAATGATCCGATCTTTTGCCTGAATTCTGTTTTTACCGAAGGCATCGATTTCGCAAAGGAGGCTGCCAACTCCCGCATGAACACGTCCGTGGTGGGAAAGCCGGAGTCTATGAAGTACACCGTTTTGCCGTCCAGCTTATCAGGGCGGGGTGCCATAGGGACGAGCGTTATCGCCGGCGGTTTACCCAGCGGGTCGAGCACGGTAACCATCGCATCTTCCCCCTGTGCGAGCGTTACGCTTCCTGACGTTAACCCGATCACAAGGTTCACCATGAGAACTGCACAGAGCCACACATACGTTCGCTTTGTCACGGGCTGTTACCTCCTTCTTTAAGATAGGCTACACCAAACCGTCCTCAAAGGAATAGATTCGACGCGCTTCTTCGAGCACGTGTTCTTTTCATAGCATGGCTGTGTTTATCTACACAAGTCTTTTTCTCGTGATCCACAGCATCATAGAGAGCGATTTCGGCGCTGCCTTCGCGTTTCAGTACATCTTGCCCCTGGCGAGCGATGCGAATACGCCTCCCAGGCAGAGCAGGCTGAAAATGATGAAGATTGCTTTCACACTGACAAGGAAGGCCGGATGGTACTGCGGAGTTATCTGGACCGTGCCTATGTAGAGGGCAAACACGAACATGACTGTACCCATGCTCAACGCGTTGCCCATAAGTCGTGTAGTGGAGGCGATGCCGGACGCTACACCATAAAACCTCTTTTCCACGGAGCCCATGACAGCGTTCGTGTTAGGCGCGGAGAAGAGGGCAAATCCAAGACCGTGAAGCGCCAGGGTACCGCCAATGAACCACAGCCCGGTATCCTCACCCAAGAACGTGAACAGCACGAGCCCTATCACCGTGAGCCCCATGCCACAAGACGCAACTATCTGCGGTTCAACTCTATCGGAGAGCCTGCCGGCGTACGGCGAAAAAACCGCCTGCACCACCGGCTGGGATACCATTATCAGGCCTGCAGTCTGGGGCGCAAGGTGCTTCACGTACTGCAGATAGAGACTGATGAGAAAGCCGATAGCATACGTCGCTCCATAGTTGATGCACATTGCCAGATTGGACAATACAAAAACCCGGTTATGTCTGAAAAGACCCAGATCGAGCACGGGGTCTTTTACCCTGTCTTCCCATCTGGCGAACAGAAAGAGCCCGGCCATTCCGAAGAAGATAAAGAGAAGCCCTGAGCTGCCTGGCAGCAGGCAAAAGCCGTACATAAGGGATATGAGCGCAAGGCAGTAGACCGCAGAGCCGATAACATCGAAGCGTTCACCCTTTACCTCAGCCCATTCACCTTTCAGCTTCCACAAAATCGACAGCACAAGGGCCGCGCCAAGAGGCGCAGTTGAAAAAAATATACTTCTCCATCCGAATTGCTCCGTTAAGAAACCTCCGATGAACGGACCCGCCGAAAGCCCCACGTAAACAGCGGCGACGGTGATCCCCAGCACCCGGCCCCGCTCTTCTGCCGGGAAGACCGACATGAGAAGAGCTATGCCTGTACCGAATGTCATTGCCGCGCCGATCCCCTGGAACAGCCTGAAGAAGATCAGCATCTTTCCGGAATTACACATCCCCATAAGGGCCGTTGCAAGTGTAAAGAGCGCAATGCCGCAGGTGAAGACCTTCTTTCTCCCGTAAATGTCAGCAATCTTCCCGAAAGGCAGGAGAAATATGGCCCCCGAAAGAACATAGGCCATGGGGACCCAGCTCAGGAGAATCGCGTCCATCTGGAATTCTTTCCCTATGGTCGGCAGAGCTACATTTATCGATGACATCATGAATGGCCCGAGAAACGATGAGACGGTCGCAATAAGGAGGGTAACCCGCCTGGTCGTCTCGTTGGTCTGAACGCTATCGACGTGTGTCTTCACTGACCTCACTCAGTTTCCGCACCTGTAGTTATGCCACGATTTTGAATCGTATACAACTTCACGTCTTTTTTTGTGCTCCCGACCGGTCCTGACTTTCGATACGAAGATGGCTTGACAGTTCGTGTCGCAATGCTAGACTTCAAATATGGTGATGAGGTTAGCCTACAGGCGTCACAGTGGGTGGAGTAGATGAGATGATGATACTGGCAATGAACAATGAACAATGAACAATGGCGCGGGTGTTCAAGATGAAGGAAACAAAGAAGGTTAGAAAACAGGTGGTTACGGAACGGACGAGAACACATGAGAAGGGTAAGAGACTAAGAAGCTCAGAAGACGAACGCAGAAGTGCAGAAAAGGAGATTAAGGAGCGCGAACGGAGATTTGCAGAGGTGGCCGATCTGTTGCCGCAAACCCTGTTTGAATGTGACCGAAACGGCAGGATAACATTCATCAACCGGGGCTTTCTCGATGCGTTTGGGTACACCAGAAAGGATTTTCATAAAGGATTGAACGTGCTGAAAATGGTCATTCCCGAGGACGCGGATCGAGTGCGGGAGGGCCTCGACAGGATACTGGGTGGAAAAGAGATAAGAGAGGTCGAATTCACCGCATTGCGGAAAGACGGCAGCCCATTCCCTGTCCTCGCATTTGCCAGCCCGATCAGACGCGAAAATATGCCTGTTGGTTGCAGGGGGTTTGTTGTTAACATCACTAGGCGCAAGCGCGCGGAGGAGGCGCTGCGGGAAAGCGAGGAGAGATACCGCACGTTGATGGACAATGCCGGCGACCCCATACTCATTGCGGACCCCGAAGGGAATTTTGTGGAAGCGAACAAAGCGGCAGAGGCGCTTTTTGGTTATACGAAGGAAGAGTTGTTGCGCATGAACGTCACGCAGATTCATCCGCAAGATGAACTCGAAGAGGTAACGCGTTCCTTCAGGGAAATGAGGGAAGGAGGGTTGCGTGCAGGTCGTGGTATCAGGGTTTTAAGAAAGGATGGAACAGTAGTGCCCGCTGATGTAACGGGTAGTTCCGTGAGGTACGCTGGAAAAACAGTAATGCAGGGGATTTTCAGGGATATCAGCGAACGCCAACGAACGGAGGAAAGGCTGGCAGAATCCCGGGACCACCTTGAACGGCTGGTTGCTGAACGGACAGTTGAATTGGCAAGATCAGAAAAGAAATACAGGGATCTCGTCGACAATGCCCTTGTCGCTATTTTCAAGACGAATCTCGGCGGTGACTACCTCTACGTGAACGAAACGCTCGTGAAACTGTTTGAATTCGAATCCCTGGAGGAGTTTCTTTCGACACCGGTTGTTAGGGCGTACAAAAACCCGGAAGAGAGAACAGCCTTCATCGCGCAGCTAAGGAAAGAGGGCAAAGTTCTGAACTATGAACTTGAACTGATCACAAGGAAGGGAAAGAACAAAAGTGTCCTTATGAATGCCATCCTTGAAGGGGATGAAATATCGGGGATGATGCTGGATATTACTGACCGAAAAGAATCGGAACGAGAGCTCAAAAGAAAGTCTGCCAGCCTCGAAGAACTTAATACCGCCCTGAGAGTCTTATTGGAACAGAGGGAAAAGGATAAGAACGGACTGGAGGACAAAATCTTTCAAAACGTGAAAGAACTGGTCTTGCCGTACATAGACAGCTTGAAACAAAGGCGTCTGGACGAAGAGCAAAAGATGTACCTGGGCATTCTGGAAAAAAATCTGAATAACATCATTTCGCCCTTCATACAAAAGATGAGAGCCCTGTATGCACACTTCACCCCGACAGAAATTAAGGTGGCAGATTTGATCAGGGACGGCAAAACGGCAAAGGAAATTGCAGCGATGTTCGGCGTGGCAGAGACCTCCATCAATACCCACAAGCAGCGAATCAGAGAGAAACTAGGATTAGCCCATCAAAAAACCAACCTGAAGACCTACCTCATGTCTCTCAAATAATTATGACAAAATATCCTCATTATATCCCAATTCTTTCATAATCATACGTCTCTGCTGCAGTGCTATACTCCTATCATGAAGACTGACACATCAGGCGTGCAAAGGGGGGAGTAATATGAAAGCCCTTATTTTCGCTACGCAGTTAGACGACACCGAGGCGGCGGTGAAAGACCAGCTTTCAGGGCACCGCACAGAACTATGTACGACAGTCAACAGATTTGCACGTAGACTCTTCGAGCTGCGGGAAGAAGGTACGATTGCGGTTCTTTTACCCGCGGACGAGGAAGAACTCATAGACGTCTACCGGGTAAAGGATTTATTCAGTGAAATTCCCGTCATGCTTGTGCTTCCTAACAGAGACAAATTTACAGAGGCTATAGGATACCGGTTGAAGCCCCGCCTTATGTGCCATAGGGAAAGCAACATTACTGAGGCCGTGTCTGCATTGAAGAATTTGGCAGGAAGTGCAGTCCACCCCAGATTCGGGAATAGAACGATGGTGTATT
>DATKNH010000143.1 GCA_035541455.1 Syntrophorhabdales bacterium | reverse complement strand
GCATGGTCCACCGTTGCGGTCTTGTCAATGTTCAGCAGGTTGCAGGTCGCCGGTGCGATCAGGCCGTTCTGGATGATGTCGTCCCATGGTACTCCTCTTGCTTCAAGACCGCGCCACATTGCCGTCAATCGCTTGGTAATGGTTTCCGTGTCCTCGGCAATGAATTCCTCCGCAAGGGTCGGCACGATGCCCCAGCTGACGATCTTTCCCTGCTCAATGAAGCTTTTCACCGAATCGTACGTCACGACCACATCGCCGAAGGCGTATGCATTGAAGGAGATAATTTCCAGGGGAAGGGAGAAAAGAAAATCCCAGTCGGGATTGCCGCAGAGATGAAGTCCCCGGGGCCCGTCGATCCCGTTGAAGAAATCGGCAAGCTCTGCTTTTGCCTTGACAGCGTCATAGCCGGACATAGCGCTGAACAAGAACTGAAGTCCCGGGTCATCCACCCAGACGAAGGCGTTCGGGTTCTTGCTGGCAAGCTCTGCGTACTGTAGGTTCACCTTCCTCTGTATAAAGGAAAAAAGGAGCGATCGCATCTCATCGTTGTAAGCGATCGGTTTTCCTTTTTCGTCGGTTATCTTGAGGCTCGCGCTTACCGGGCTTATCATCTGTCCCCTGATTGCCCTGTAGGACGAGAGATCAAGAGAAAGAAATCTGTGGTACACAAGAGAGAATTCCGGGGACAACCGGAAGAGTTCAGGGGATGTTTCCTTCTCCAGATAGAGAGGCAGGTCCTCCATGAACTTATCGCTGTCGACATGTATCCTGAGATTTTCCTCGTCGATTACAACGCCCGGGAAGTTCTCCATCGCCTGGACATACATGTCCTCGTAGAATGAAACGCGAGGAAGCTGGGGCCAGAAGGGGATGTCGAGAGCAAGAGCCGCACTGAGAGCGGAATCTACCGAGTCATGCGGCATGATGCCCATTGCCGTAGTAGCACAATCTCCTCTAAAATTAAGTCTGCTACCCATGGTCTTCATAGCATGCCATTATATCGAGTCGTCCGCAACAGAGGCTTTGTTGCTACGTCGCCCGAGACCACGAAAAGCCTGACGAAATCTTGAAAAGAACTGCAGGGATGAACGCGGATTGACGTTCATCCCTGCTTCCGGCTGTTTTCGCTGTCAGAAACTTCACTGCCTTAGAACGATATCCCTCACAACCGATTTTGAGTTACATATCCGGCTCAAACGTCTGTATGACGGGGACGTCGAACGGCAGTCCGTACTTGTTCCAGTTTTTCTGCACCTTCTCATACGTGGCTTTCGTCAACCTCGTTCTCTTTGAGAAAGTCTTGAGGAACTTGTGCTGCTTGCACGCATTGATGAGCGCCTTTGACCCATATATCCTTTCTTCCGGCGGGTTCTTGGTCGGATCGAGATAGGTCGACCATGTCTGCCTCAGGAGGTCGATATCCGCCTCCGGGTCGCATCTCGTGGACATTGCCCAGATTACTTGTTCAATATCGGTCGGGTCTACGTCCTCATCGACCACGACCACCCACTTGGTATAGTATGCTGCGCCAGAGCACTGCGCTGCAATGGCAAGAGTCTGTGCAGCGTGTCCTGGATACCGCTGCTCGATGGAGACACATACCATCCCGAACCCGCCACCCGAGCACGGCACGGAATAGACGCCCTGTATACCCGGTATGCCCATCGTCTGGAGGTCGTCCCAGATCTTGGCTGAGCGGGCGATACCGAAAAAGAGGTTCTGCTCGCAGGAAGGGTGATCGGCCATAAGCGCGGAGGTCAGGATCGGGTTATTCCTGTAATGTATCGCCTTGATGTCGATCACTGGCGTCGGCCCGCCCGGTCTACCGTAGTATCCCTGAAACTCCCCGAACGGCCCCTCTTCCTTCAGCTTATCGGGGTAGGAAATTCCTTCGATCACGATCTCGGCGTTGGCTGGATAAAAGAGATCCGTAGCGATGCCTTTGCATACTTCCACGGGCCGTCCCATGATGCCGCCTATCGCCTCGTATTCAGAAACGTTCTTCGCAAAGCCCATTGCACCGCAGATAAACATCGCCGGGTCGATGCCGTACGCAGCGATCACCTCGCAGGGCTTCCCCTGCTGCCACCACTTTTCACGATGCAGGAGGGCGTCTTTTCCGGGAGAGACGTAAAAGCCCACCTGTTTCTCATTCATGATCATCTGCCTGTAGGTGCCCAGGTTGAGGAAACCGCTCTCCGGGTCCTTCGTGATAACGACATCTGCGGTCCCGATGTACCGGCCCCCGTCATGGGGCCACATTTTTGGAGCGGGAAACTTCGTAATGTCGACGTCGTCTCCGCTTACGATGTTTTCGTTCACCGGTGCAGTCTTGGAATCAACGATCTTCGGCGGGATCCTGTTCTTGTAGATGTCCTTGGTCGCCCTGATCATTTCGAGCATTGGCTGGTTGAGCGGAAGTCCCAGCGCAAGGGCGATTCTGTTAAGGCTCGATCCGAGAACATTGGACAGGACGCGATGACCTTGTGGATAGCCTTTTATATTGTCGAAGAGCAGCGCAGGCCCGCCCTGTTTCTTTCCGACGAGATAGGTCAGTCCTGAAATCTCCTCATCCCAGTCGGTAGGCTCATTGATCTTGACGAGTTCGCCGATCTTCTCAACTTCTGACAGCCAACCTCTTAGATCGTTCCACACCACCATGATATCCTCCTAGAATAGTAGCTCATTTGCAGAGCTTAAAGTACGACAGATATATGCCTCAGCTGGATTGTTCGCCAGAGATGGTATGCCTCAAACCGCGCTGAACCCTGACAACGTCCTTGAGCATCGACTTGTATGCCTCGTCAGGATCTTTTCGTCTCAGCGCCTTTAAGATATCCCTGTGGTCCTTGACTGCCTGCTGTGAAATTTTTAGTCTCTCCTCGAAATGTTTGGATGTTTCGATGGTCATTTCAGTGGCAACTTCAAGCATGGTTCTCATCGTGAGCTCTACTACCTTGTTGTGAGTTGCTGCTGCCACCAGGGAGTGGAATTCGAGGTTCAGGGCGGTTGCGCTCGCATGAGAGGTGAGCAGGGATTCAGTCTTGTCAATGTTCTCTTGAAGAAGATCGATATCCTGCTGCGTGATCTGCTTGGCGGCCAGCCGAGCGATCGTAGGTTCAAAAACTACCCGCGCTTCTTCCAGTTCGGTAATCGAGACGTTTTGGATCCGCAGGATGGAGTAAAGAGAAGCACTCATAGTTCTCGAATCGGTTTCAGCGACGAAAGCGCCCAATCCCTGCCTGACCGTGACAAGCCCCGCAGCCTCCAGACTCTTCAGCGCTTCCCGCACGGCGATCCTGCTCGCCCTAAACTGTATCCCCAGTTCTCGCTCTGCCGGCAGTTTTTCGGACGGCTTGATTTTCCCCGCGAGTATCATCTCTCGAATCTGTTCAACGATAAGATCCGTGATTTTCGGGCTCTTAACGGGTTTCAGACCGTTCATCGCTCATCCTTGTGTGCAACTGACAGGTAGTATGTAACAGATAACATATCATACCTGTATGACATCTTACCAACTAAGGTACGATGCTCAAGTACTGTCTGTCAAGAAAAATGTCTTGAAAACTTCCTGAATAGACGAGAGCGGCGCGAGCACCGAGTCTGTGACATGGACTCCCTTGCTTTTTACCCCTTATTCTTCCCGCTGATTCTGCTATACTTGGGAAGGGGCGAACAACTTTTAGCAAAAAGAGGAGGTTCTCATAAGGTACACAAAGAGAAAGTCCATCAAGCCGGGCGACGACGTCCCGGGCGCAGCGACGGCCCGGGAAGGAATGGTTTGCGGTCTTAGAAAGGGACCTTCCGAGACAGATGCGGCACGACCTGCACCGGTTTACGAGGTATACGCTCTGAAGTATGCGGGTCCTTTCTCGAGCAGCCTTGCCATGGTGCTCTGGAACGAGGGCTGGAACGAAACGATCGAGCGGAACTATTATATCTGGGTCATCAAAGGAAAGAACGAGAACATAATAGTCGACACAGGCACTGGCATAACCGAGGCAAAGAAGCGGAAACTGAAAGAATACGTCAACCCCGTGGATGTCCTCACCCGCATAGGCGTGAACGGCACGAATGTGAAAAAGGTCATCATTACCCACGTCCACTTCGATCACGCCGGTGGAATAGAGATGTTCCCCGATGCCTTTCCGAAAGCCAAGTTCTATCTTCAGAAGATGGAACTCGATTTCTGGACCAAGGACCCGGTAGCGAAGAGAGCGCCTTTCCGAGGCATCACGGATGCCAGGGCCAACCGGAAGATTGCTTCTATGGCGGAGTCCGACCGCCTCGTCATTGTTGACGGAGACATGAAGATCGCACCCGGGATAGAGCTACTCCTGGCCCCGGGCCACACCACAGGTCTCCAGGCGGTGGCGGTCAACACGGAGAAGGGCTCGGCTATAGTCGCCTCGGACTGCGCCCATATCGCCCGCAGCTTCACGGACGACATACCCAGTTGTTTCATCACAGACATCATTGCGTGGATGAAGAGCTACGACAAACTGAAGTCCAAAGTCTCGAACGTCGACCTTATATTTCCCGGCCATGATGTGAAGATGCTGACCGATTACCCGAAGATCGCTGAGGATGTGACGAGACTCGTGTGATCCGCGAAACTCCTCCTTTTCACCCCCATAGCTGTGAATAGTAACTTTTCATCTCTGGGACACCTGTATGCGGGTACCGATTGCCTATTGAACGCAGCTACGCCGCTGGCTCGTCCAGGACCTTTCTGATTGTCGTGGCGATCTCTCTTTTCGTGAGGGGTTTCATGGCGAAGGCCCTGATTCCTGCAGCCCTGGCACCTTCAGCATCAATCATATGGCTGAAGCCGGTGCACAGGATGATGGGGATGTCGGGACGCAGCGCGAGGATGTGCCGGGCAAGCTCAACACCGGTCATGTCCGGCATGGTCTGGTCCGTGATGACCAGGTCGAAACGAGACGGGTTCTCCTGCAGAAGTGCTAGAGCGGTCTTACTGCTGGTGCGGGAGGTCACCTCATAGCCGAGCTCGGCGAGGATGTCTTCACCCATCTCCACAATCGCTTCTTCATCGTCCACAAAGAGAATACGCTCGGAGCCGGTAGGTATCATATCGAGACCGGGCGCTGCTGTCTTTTGCTCTCCGGCAATCTTCGGGAAGTACACGGTGAACGTGGAACCTTTACCGGGTGCACTCTCCACCGCGATGTAGCCGCCCGAGCGCTTGACGATGCCGTGGACCACAGAGAGCCCGAGCCCTGTGCCTTCCCCCAGTTTCTTTGTGGTAAAGAACGGGTCGAATATCTTGTCCATGATGTCGGGCGTAATGCCTCTGCCCGTGTCGCGGACCACGAGCTTCATGTACAGTCCAGGCTCCATGCCGTGATTGTTCCCGTTGGATCGTGCCACGCTGAAATCGGTGAGTTCGATGTCGAGGATGCCTCCTTTTTCCCGCATGGCATAGGTGGCATTGGTGCACAGGTTCATGACGATCTGCTGGATCTGGGTGGGATCGGCGAGGATGAGACCCGACTCGCTCAGGATGTTCACTTTGATACTTATCGTTGTAGGCGTGGTAGCCCTGAGCATCCTTGCAGTCTCTTTCAAGATACTGCTCAGCAGCAACGGCTTCTTCTCCTGCGCCGTACTTCGGGTGAAGGTCAGCATCTGTTTCACCAGTTCCCGCCCGCGCAGCGACGCCTCCAAGACCCGGTGCAGGTGATGCTCGTCCCGGCTTCCCGGGGTCGCACGCTCGGCTACCAGTTCCGTGAAGCCGATGATCGCTGCGAGGATGTTGTTGAAGTCATGCGCGATGCCGCCGGAGAGCGTCCCCAAGGCCTCCATCTTCTGAGCCTGCCGGAGCTGGGCTTCCGCCTGCTCCCGCTCGGCGATTTCCCTGGTGAGGTTGTCATAGGCGCTCTGGAGTTCCGTAGTTCTCTGTTTGACACGTTCTTCGAGTTCGTCGTGCGCCTTGCGCAATGCTTCCTCTGCAAGCTTTGTCGGCGTCAGATCGACGGTCGCCGAGCCCACGCCTATGACACGGCCCGTCTCATCGTGCATGGGCTCCCAATAGACGTCGAGAAAAATAGGACCGCCAGCCCGGTTGAACCACATCTGCTCGCGGTATTCGACGCCCTCCTCCAGCACGCGCCTCTTGATCGCATCAACCCGTGCCGCTTCTTCGGGCGTGAAGATGTCTTCGTCCCGCCTGCCTATGATCTCCTCGGGGCGTGCGGTGCGCTGGTTATATGCCCAGATGTACCGGAGGTCGCGGTCCTGCACTGCCACTGACACGGGTGCGTTGCGCAGGGCAAGACGGAAGCGCTCATCGCTTTGCCGCAGGGCTTCCTCGGCCGCCTGCCGCTCGGTGATGTCCCGAAAGACGAGCACAACGCCCGTGGTCTTGCCATCCACGCGTTGTATGGGCGCGCCGCTGTCATCAATGGGAAGTTCGGTGCCATCCCTGCGGACAAGGATCGTGTGGTTGGCGAGTCCAACAATTATTCCTTCTCTCAGCACGCGTGAGACAGGGCTATCGACTTCTTTGCGGGTCTGCTCGTTAATGATGTGAAAGACTTCGGCTATCGGTCTGAGCGCCGCGTCCTTCTGCGTCCAGCCGGTAAGTTCCTCCGCAACGCTGTTCATAAAGGAGATTCTGCCATCTGTGTCTGTGGCGATGACCGCATCGCCGATGCTTGCCAGCGTGGTGGCCCAGCGCTGCTCGCTCTCACGGAGAGCTGACTCTCTTTGAGCGAGCGTATCTGCCATGGTATCGAAGCTCCGGGCCAGTCTCCCAAGCTCGCGACCTTCGATGTCACGAGAGATGCGCACGTTCCCCGCTCCGGCGGCAAGTTGCTCAGATGCCTTCATTAAGCGGGTGACAGGGTTTACGATGAGACGCTTCCCGATGAACCAGACGAGCACAAGCCCGATTGCATAGAGCACCGCGAGCAAGGTCAGGTTCTTAACCATCGCCGCGTTCGCCGTCGCAGTGGCTGAGGCCAGCGGTATGCTTGAGCGAACATAGAGATAAGGTGCTGATTCGTGCGGTAAGGTCATTTTCCTGTACGCAGCGAGACGAAAGATCCCGTCGTTCCCTATGGCTTTAAAGGTCCCTCCGGGAGCACCCCCGGTCATCGGGGTGAAGTTCTCTTGTTTTGAGTCACGCTTGCCGATGAGCTTTTCTGAGAACGGGTCCTGGCGGTTCCTGATGAGAATGATGCCCTGGTGGTCAAGGATGCCAAAGGACGACCCGGGAGGAAGATTGATCTTTTCAAAAGTCCGCTGGGCGTACTCCAGGTCGAGGGCGACCCCTATCACCGCTATCACCTTATTGTCGGCGTTTTTTACGGGATAGCCGAAGCTCATCATCGGTTTTCCTCCTGCCCTGCCCACGCCGTACTCGCCGGAAGAAAACGTTCCCGTGCGGATGGCCTCCTGGTAGTACCTTCTGTCAGCCATGGAAAGGTTCCCCTGAAAGGGCACTGCCGAGGCCCACACAGAGCCTGATGCATCGCCGATCACAATATTGGCGTAGCGAGGGTTCTTCTTCAAGAGGTCTCGAAGGAGCGCATTGGTGGCCGTGCTGTTGCGCGCCTGGACTTCCGGCAGAAGAGCAAGGGTGGTGACTAGCTGCTCGGCTCCTGCAACGACAGCCTGCTGCTCGCCTGCAAGACTATTGACAACCTCCAGGCATTGCTTGTTGGCGTCATCTATTGCCGCCTTGCGCGCGGCTAACCCTGAATAGACTATCAAGGCCACGGATGGTAACGCCAACAGGGTTATGAAAATCACGAGATACGTGCGGATGGACAAAGACATGAATCTGTTCATCGCTTATCGCGCCTCTCTATAATTCAGCGGGATCCGTAACGGCATCAGGCAAATAGATAGCAGAATGCGGAACCGATTACAACAGGGGCTCGCGCTATCCTTTTCTGATTGCTTATTCCTTCACGAACGTGGCCTGAATGACGTGGTCGGCTGAGATGCTCTTGAACCGGTACGAGTTAACCGCCCCGGCGGAGGCGCCATCAACAAGAACATTGGAAACGCGGTAGCCCGACAGAGGAAACATCTGGAATGTCAGTTCTTCTCCATAGGTTGCTTTCACGGGACCAGCAGGGTAGATGGTGCCATTGGATGACGTGGGCACAGAGATTGTAAATGTTTTCAATGAAAAAGATGCTGTGACGGAACTGGCCGAGCTTATCTTAATCGTACAGTTCCGCGCTGTTCCCGAACAGGCCCCGGACCATCCTGAAAATACTGAATCGACGCCGGGCAGCGCACTGAGAGTGACCGTCGTCCCTTTTCGAAAAGTATTTCCTGTGTGATTGGTAGTCACTGCTCCTCGTCCTTTCCCCGTTTTCCTGACTGTCAACGTGTACTCAACGGACTCCGGGTTGCCTTCCTGGGCGATGGAAGCTATCTGTCCCTCCGCGGTGATCTGAGCCGTGCGGGAATCCGCGCCAGGATTTGCGGAGAGAGAGAAGCTGATTGTGTCGCTGCCGGATCCCTTATTCGTTGAATCCATAAGGACCCACGGAGCATTCAAGGATGCCAGCCATTGACAGTTCGTCTGGGTCGAAACAGATATCGTGCCCGATGCTCCGCTTGAGGAAAATAAGTGGCTGCCAGGTGATATCCAATAGGCGCAGTTCTGTGATGGCGCTTCGGAGGCTTCCTGGGAGACAGCAGTTATGTTGGCACCAGGAACAGGCTCCGCTTCATTGTTGAGCGCGGGCCTGAGACAAACTTCGTTATAGATCACTTCAGCGAGAAGGTCAGGATCCACCTTCATGGCAGGATCTTTTGGTTCTTGCGATCTCACAAGGGTGTAACGGTCCGAGCCATCAACGTGATGACGCTTATACTCATTAAGCAGCACTAATTTCCGGACCTTGCTCCCACAATCCACGACGTTCTTCGCCGTGATGGTTTTCCCATGTTTCGTCCAGACTACCTTTTCCAGGAATTCCCGGGAGGCGGGCGGTCCATGTACCATGCCATTCAGGAGATAAACCTCAATTCTCCCGCTCTCCGGGCTGTTCACGGTTCCGACAAGATCCCATCGGACTACGCTTGACGCCTGCGCACCGGCAGGAATCGGTATGGAAAGAAGAATCAGGATCGCGACTGCAGTCAGCAGGGATACCCCGTGACTGCTGCTAACTCTATCCATTACTTAAGTGATCGGCTGATGATGGATGTTCTAAATGTTGTTATGCCTGGCGAGGCATGACGCACGGTAGAAGCGCGTTACGGCTTGGGAGCAAGAAGATTGGGACGTATTTGAGTTGGACTGCGTACAGACAAGCAAGAACTAAGCCTGGAGGCGAATAGGTATCAGCCGCCGGCGATAAGAGGGATGAGAAACACCTCTGACCCTCTCGGCACTTTCGCCCTTTCAAAGTCAGGGCCCGAGACGACGGCATCATTAACGCGCACCACTGCGTAAGGGTAGGGATCGCCCAACTCCTCCAGGAGTTCGGCAACCGTCAATCCTTCTCTCCATCGGAACTCTCTACCCTCGACCAGCACCATCACGCTACTCCATGCTCCTTCAGCACATCAACCACTTCCGGTAAGTCTATGCCGAGGCGTTTTACCGTGTCAAGCGTGGGAATGCCGTCTTTTGTCCAGCCCCTGCGCTCGTACACCGCGTCTTTGAGCTGTTCGTATTTCTGCTCGCGCAGTTTGCGCAGCGTGTGCACCTTGTCTGCAGTGCTCATTCCTGTTGTGTTCACGCCGTGAAGTTCTTCCAACTGTTTATCGTAACGCTCCGCTCTCGATTCGTATTCATCGGTCGTTACGGGTCCCATGGCCCTGTATGGAATCGCATCGTGCGCCCGACGACCGAATCCCAGCTTGAGGCAAAGGATTCGCTGGAAGTTGTAAACTTTTTCGCTCATGGTGATCAGGTCTTCGGGTGTACAGTTCTTGCCGGTGACCGCGTTGAAGTATTGCGTGTACCATTCAACGTGCTGTATCACCTTCGCAGGCTCCTTGGTCTGTTTATTGTCCGGGGGGACCACGTCATTCCATGGCAACTTACAGAGGCCGCAGAGGCCGAACCAGGTACGCCACAAAGGGAACCAGTGGAGTGCTTCAGCCTTGTGCTCGAACGTGGGAAGGAAATTGTGGACCATGTCCAGGAAGATAAGCCATGCCTCGTCATGCTGCGGTCCTTTGAGGGCGAGGCCGTAACCGCCCTGCTGGGCAAGGGACTCTTTGGGCATGTATTCCGAGAATTCGAGGCCTTTGGCCTCCATCCCGATATCCTCCATGATGGCCCGGTCCGCGCCGAATTCGCGCGAGAATATCTGCTTCATTCTCCGTATGCCCTGACCGACAATCTTGCCGAATCCTTCCCCCCGCGCCATCTGATGGAGCAGTTCCAGCGCGGATGCTTTATTTCCGAATTTGAGGTCCATGCCGCCGGTATGCGTTTTATTGATGAGACCCATCTCAAAGCATTCCATGGCAAAGGCAATGCCTGTGCCGACCGAGATCGTGTCAACACCGTAATTGTCACAGTAGAAGTTCATCTCGATGATATGCAGCGGATCAAAGATGCCGTGATTGGAACCGCATCCGGCAATCGTCTCGTACTCGGGGCCATCCACAAAGACTTTCTTTCCCGCGTATGGACCGCTCGTGGGTACAAAATCCCTGACGCCGTGCGAACAGGCGAGCGAACAGCCCATCCAGCAACCGTCGAAACCTTTGTCAAACAAGGGCCTGTAAACCTCCATGCCCACCTTTGGCGCGTCCGGATGCTGGCCGTAACGGAAGTTGTGAGTCGGTAGAAGGTCATAGTCGTTCATGATGGTGACCAGATGCGCAGTACCTACGGATGACATCTGGTTCTGCCTCGGATCCTGTTCGATTATTTCCTGGGAGTGGAGCTTTGCTACTTTCTTGAGCGTCTCTTCGTCTGCAGGATCGTTGAGTGCGAGGTTGACGGTGTCCCACCGTGCTACGATGGCTTTCAGACCCTTGTCTGCAAAGACCGTTCCCATGCCCCCGCGTCCCGCCTGCTTGAGCCTGGCTCTTGATCGCTTCGGGTCATACCAGGAAAAGTTGAGGAGGCCTATCAAGCTGTGCTTTGCTCCGGGGCCTGTAGAGACCACAGAAATAGTCCTGGGCTTCCCCTTGCCGAAGTGATCGGTCAGAACTTCAGAGATATCGTGCGCCCCTGCAGGGAGCCCCTCCACTTCGAGAATCTGCACCTGCTTAGTGACCCCGTCGATGAAGATAACGGTCGGCGTATTAGTCTTACCCTGGATTTCCAGAGCGTCAAACCCTGAAAACTTGAGATAAGGGCCGAAGAATCCGCCTACGTTCGAGTCCATCACCGAGCCCGTTGTCGGAGAGACGGCCGCCACGATGCTCTTACCCGACCCCGGATATACAGACGTGCCGCCTAATGGCCCGCAGGCGACGCAGAGTGCGTTTTCAGGAGAATCCCACCGGGTGTTCTTCTTCACAGCGTGCCAGAGGAGCCAGAGATCAAAGCCCTTGCCGCCGATGAACGTTTCGCGCATCGCTTCGCTTACCGGTTTACAGGAGATTGCAGAGTCCGTCAGGTTGACGTAGAGCGTCTGGTTCGCGTAACCTCTTTTTATCACAGGTCGTTCGTACGACAGCGTCTTGATCTCTTTGACGTGCAGATTGGCCATTCCATCCCCTCTTCTTCGGGCAAGCTTCAGTCCAACTTATATGATGAGGAAATTTAATTCCTTGATCACGAAGACGTACGTTAGCTCGGTTGCGAAATGTTAAAGTATCACGAGGGATTGCGACTGTCAAGACGCTTAACGTGCTCTCACTCGGGAGGTACGGATCGGCAAGAGTAGATTGAAGCCGCAAAGAAGATCGTTTGTCTATCTCGTTGTTAAACTTTCTGGTATAATACCGATTTGCGTTCAAGATGCATACCGAGGCGCGCCGAGG
>DATKNH010000142.1 GCA_035541455.1 Syntrophorhabdales bacterium | reverse complement strand
TATGCTGCTCGGCTGCGGCCTGGTGGGCGGTATCATGCGTAACAACGGTCGCCACACCGCTGCTGAGGAGATGCTGGCTATGTCGGGAGGGGATCTCTTCCGGATCACCGACCAGACGTCGCTCCACCGGAACATGGATTTTCCCGCGCACCGCCACGCCTCCATGTACAACTCGTCTATTATTGAGCCTGTGGTAAAAAAGTTCCTTCTCGATAAAGGGGTCGAAATACGGCTCATCACGAGGATCGATGATGCAGAAATGAAGGACGGCCTGATCAAGGCCGTCACCGGTAAAACGAAGGAAGAAAA
The DNA here is from genome assembly GCA_035541455.1 of Syntrophorhabdales bacterium. Lineage (NCBI taxonomy): Bacteria > Pseudomonadati > Thermodesulfobacteriota > Syntrophorhabdia > Syntrophorhabdales > Syntrophorhabdales bacterium. Next base: position 21,877 of record DATKNH010000142.1, on the reverse strand, counting down.
GGTGCGCATTGAAGGTGACGCTTTCATAGACACCACGGGTACGGCTGGTCCTCCTGCCCAGTGCACCAAATATGGCAACGGCTGTGCCATGTGTATCCTGCGCTGCCACTCGTTCGGTGGGAGGGTAAGCCTGGCGGCAAAATGCGGCGTTACCGAAATGATCGGAAAAAAAGGGGACAGGATAGGAGCCATGAGCGGCGCCTGCGAGTTGCACAAGGAAACGCTCTCTCGTGAAATCGTTGAAACACTGGACAAAACCGGCGTCGTGGTCATCCCCATTCCTGTTGAGCTGCAATCGAAAGGTAAGCTCGAGATCAAGGCGTGTCAGCAGTATGCTCTTCCGGAATTCAGCGACAATCTCGTGATCCTGGATAATGGGCACGCTAAGTTAATGGTCCCGTTTTTTCCTCTCGAAGCAATCAGAAAGCTTCCCGGCATGGAGCAGGCGCGCTATAAGGATCCGTACGCAGGCGGACAAGGTAATTCCATACGGTACATAGGCATGGCGCCACGGGACGATGCTCTTAAAGTCAAAGGCGTTGAGAATCTTTTTTGTGCCGGTGAGAAGGCAGGACTTCTGGTCGGCATCACTGAAGCCATGGTCACCGGAGAACTGGCCGGCCATAATGCGGCCAAGTGGATCAAGAAAGAGAAGCTCCTTGTCTTTCCTGACACGCTTGCCGTAGGTGACGCGATAAGCTATGTCCGCACCAGGATGGAGACTGAAGAAGGTCTCGGGTATAAATATACTTTTTCCGGATCGGTCTATTTCGACAGGATGCTCGAGAAAAACCTATATCTTACCGACCCCGAAGAAATAAAAAAGAGGATAGAAAAGGCAGGAATGAAGGGCGTCTTTGCCTGATTGAAGCGGCAGGGCCGCTCAGAAGATAGTCAATAAATCACTCGGGGGGACTTATGGTAGAACTGACTGCAGCGCACTGGATCTATGCTCTATTCGTTATCCTCGTCCTCGTTGCAATGGCGTTCAGGCTGGATACGCCGCTCATATGCATCATCGGTTCCTTCGTGCTCTCGTGGGTCATCACCGGGGATCTGGTGAAAGCCGTGCAGGCCGTTTTCAATTCGGTCACTGTGGCCTTCAGCGAGCTATTGGGGATTGTCGTTATCATCGCCCTCATCGTCTCTATGGCGAAAATGCTCGAAGAATGCGGCCTCGCAGAGATAATGTTTCGCCCTGTCAGGCGCATGATGAAATCTCCCACGATCGCCTTCTGGGTGATGGGCGTTGTGATCATGCTCGTGGCCTGGGTTATCTGGCCCTCTCCTGCGATCGCGCTCGTCGGCGCTCTTCTCTTACCGGCAGCCGTGGAGGTAGGACTGCCCCCCATCAATGCCGCAATGGCTATCAGCATGTTCGGCTATGGTTGCGCACTGACCACCGATTTCATCATACAGGGCGCGCCCGGAATCACTTCCAAGGCCTCCGGTGTACCCGTCGCTGACATCATGGCAAAAAGTCTTCCCATGCTCATTGTGTGGGGAGTGATCGCCTTGCCTCTCTCTTTCCTGGCAGTGAAGAGAGACCTTAAGGCGCTTGGCGGAAAAATGGTTAAATGGGCCCCCTTTGAAATCTCGGCAGAGGACGTGGCCGAAAGAGAGAGGTGGACCAAGGCTGCTCCGGGTTTCAAGAAGGTCGCGCTCTGGATCATTGCTATCATGTTCGCTCTCGATGTAATCGGCATGCTCTACTTCAAGCTTCGCGGAGGCGATGCTACAGCGCTTCTGGGCGGTACCGTCGGTCTGATCATGGTGATCGTGGGCCTCGGGGTTTACGGGAGAGAGGGCTTTGGAAAACTGGCAGACCATGCCCGCGCAGGCTTCATGTTCGGCGTACGCATATTCGCCCCGGTTTTTCTCATTGCCAGCTTCTTTTTTATGGGCGCACCCGGAACTGCCAAGGCGGTCTTTGGCGAAGGGGCAAGAGGGCTTCTCTTCGATCTCGGCCAGGCGCTGGCCAACGCCGTTCCGTTGAGCCGTGTACCGGTGGCTATCGTCCAGGGCCTGGTTGGAGGCATTACCGGGTTGGACGGCTCAGGCTTCGCAGGGCTGCCCTTGATGGGCACACTGGCCCAGGCATTGGGAGGACCTACACACCTTAGTGTCGCAACCCTCGGCGCATTAGGACAGTTCTTTGCGGTCTGTGTTGGGGGAGGCACGATCATCCCCTGGGCTGTTATCCCGGCTGCAGCTATTACCGGAACGGATCCTGTTGAGATCGCGCGGCGCAACCTTGTTCCCACCCTGCTCGGATTTGTCGGCGTCGTGATCGTAGCCATTTTCATGTTATAAATGGGGCTCGCGTCGCCCCCTCCCGCGGCAAAGCCGCCGGAGTCTCCCCCTCTCGCTCGCCGTGCTCGCTAGATAGATTCCCAAGGCGCAGCAAGAGAGGGTCAGGGAAGCAGAGACTTGCTCGTGGGAATCTATTTAGGAGGGACCTATGATCGCGTATAAGAAAATACTCTTCTGCACCGATTTCTCTTCCTATGCGCAAGCGGCTCTGCCGTATGCTGTCGATCTCGCAAAGAAATACGGGGCAACACTCCACCTCCTCCACGTCTACCAGGACGCAGGCCACATCGCTGAGTTCGAGCTCTCCTCTGACACCAAGAGCGACTATGTCCGCGTCGCTCACCTGATGGGCAAGGAGATGGAGGAACGCCTCGATGCGCTCTGCCAGCGAATCGTCGAAGAGCTCGGCTCCTGCGAGCGCAAAATGGTAAGAGGTAAGGCCTACATCGAAATCGCCCGCTACGCGAGAGAGATGGGTATAGACGTGATCGTGATGGGAAGCCATGGTTTGAGCGGGCTGGAGCACGTCCTGTTCGGAAGCACGGCGGAACGTGTGCTCCGGGAAAGCCCTTGTAACGTACTGATCGTAAAAAAGGGTGCTGCGGGCTGACCGGCAGTTGAAGGAAGTCACGCCCTGTGTGAGCCGTGCTCCCGGGAAACGACGAGGCCTGTACACATCACTAGAAGCACATAAATCGTCACCGGCCATATTGGATGCACGAGTCCGCGAAGCCCGAGCACAAAATAGAGCGCGAGCATGGCAGGCGTTCCGGCGAGGGCCACGAAAGCCCATGTGCCAGGAATTCTTTTGACGACCCAACCAAAGAAGACAACATAAACAACTGCACTCATAAGTACTGCCAGAAACGTAATCTCTTTGAGGATGTCTCTCACGAAAAAACCGAGGAGAAGAGACACGACCCCGATACCCACCGTGGTTAATCTCGATGCGACGACGAGCTTTCTGTCACTTGTGACCCCCATTAAAGGGCCAATATAGCCTTTCACTGCGATTGTAGTCGCGGCCATCAGGTAGGGTGAACCGGCGCTCATCAAGGGAGCCCATACGGCAATCAAGAAGAAGACGCCGATCGAAGCAGGGAGAAGCTGCAAGAGAGCAGGCAGAGCCGAAAGGCTTGGTTCGTTTGGAAAAGCATCCTTGGCAACGATGCCGCATAGTGCTGCCATCATCACAACGGGTATGGCGATGAGGTTGCCCGTGATGATACCGACCTTTCCCTCCCTCGGGCCGCGGGCAGACGAAGCCGTGTTAATCACGGGCTGCGCCAGCAGAGCCAACGTGACATTGATATATGCCCAACTCAGCGCCTGAGCAGCACCGAGGTCGCCGAACGGCTGAAAATAATGTGCAGTATGCACCATGCGTGAAAGAGCGCCGGTATTGACGATCAAATAGATGCCACCCAGGAAGATCCCGAAAATCATGGCGCCAATGTGGATGAGGTTTGTATAGGCGGTTGCGACAAAGCCACCTGCAGCATTGTAGAGCGTAAAAACAATGGCGGTCAGCAGCATGCCCTGTCCAAAGCTAAGGTAATCCTTCAGAATAAACGAAAGAATTGCGCCGCCGCCTACAATATTCATGGTTATCACCCATACCATGAAGACGAATTGGAGCAAGCCCGCGAGCTGAGCCGTTCTCTTCCCGTAGAGACTTCCCACAATGTCGATAATGGAATAGGTTGTTCTTCCCTGGATGATCTTTTCAAAGAGCAGGGCGGTTATAAACATGGCAACCCAAATACCTGCCTGGAACCAGAGAGCGCTGATGCCGTGAATATAGGCACCCTGCGCCATTCCCACGACGGAAACTCCGCCGAGCCAGGTGCCTGCGATGAGCACCGAAACTAGAGGTACTGACAGGCTTCGCGATGCAACGAGGTAGGCTTCACTGGAGCGGGACCTCTTCGTCACGAGGAAGCCGGTCAGCCAGAGCAGAAATACGTACGCGAGTATCGCGAAAAAATAGGTGCCTTTCATGCAGGCCCTATCTCTTCAATATTGCGTCCAGTCTCTGCTTGAATGCCGGTTGCATGCCCAGCTCTGCAACGAACCGCCGCTCCTTGTCCAAATGCGTGCCAAGGCCGGAAAAGAGTGAGAGATTCGTCAGTTCTTTGAACCTGCTAATGGAATCGAAAGGGAGCGCCTTAAGATCACGCACCAGCGTTGCGAGCTTCGCATCGAGTTCGGCATCGTCGAACACGAAATTCACGAGGTCAAGCTCCATGGCTTCTTGCATCTCTATGTTCCGCGACAGGAGATAAAGCTCGTTGAACTTTTTTGCGCCGACCAGTCTGGACAGAAACAGGCTGCCTCCACCATCGGGCGAGAGACCTATCCTGCGGTATGCCATGTTCATGATCGCCTTTGTTTCGGCCACAGTGAGATCGCACGCAAGCGACAGACTGAGACCTGCTCCAAAGGCAAGCCCCTCGACAACGGCAATCACAATGGCGTTGATGTGCCTGATCTTCTGTATGCCCTTGTGGAGATAGTCGGCCATGGCATCTATCTGGGCATCGATCCGCTCGCTCTGCCTGAATTCCAGGATATCTCCTCCCGCACAAAAGGTCTTTCCCGCACCGCGTAGCACAACGACGGCTGCTCCCTGGGCTTCTGCTCGCGCGAGAGACTCGGAAAGGCCTTTCAGCAGTTCAAGGCTCATTGCGTTCTTTTTCTCAGGCCTGTTGAGCGTGATTGTGAAGACTCCGTCAGCAAAAGTTTCCAATACAACGTCCATAGATACACCTCCAGATATATTGTGCAGGCCGGTCTACCTACCAGCAGGAAAGATCACTTGTATCATTAAACAAGCGGGAGACTTTTGCAAGACAAAATTGGCGCCGGCAAGCAATTTCTGGATGCTGATTGGTTTATTCTGTTCTTCGGGTTGATCGGTTGATGGTCAGCGCTTTTCCGTCTTGCCTTTCAACGCCGCTAGATCTTTCGATCCGGTGTACCACATCGCCACGCGCAGCTCTTCCCGCAGTTTATCCACGTTGCGCACGACCTCATCGACAGAGATATCGGCCCATTTCAGGAAGGGGAGTGCCATTGCAACCAGGTGGGCACCTGAAGCCAGCGCGCGAGCCATATCGATACCTGTCCTGATGCCACCCGATGCGATCAGGAGCTGTTCTTCTCTGAGGAACTTCCTGCCTGCTATAAGCACATCCAGTGTGCTTCTTCCCAACCGTTCAAAAAGGCTGAAGTCGAGGCCCCTGATATTTCCCTCGATACGCGCCCAGTTCGTGCCTCCGACTCCTGCCACGTCGACACCAGTGAGTTTCCGGGAACCCGCCCATGAGAGCAGGGCATCGGCCAGACCGAACCCAACCTCCTTGAGCAGCACGGGGTAGGGGAAGTTCTTAAGGAGCGCGTCACATTCTTCCAGGACGCCGGTGTAATCGGGATCCCCACCCTTCTGCACTATTTCCTGCAGCGGATTCACATAAAGGATGATGGCGTCGGCTCCTATCGATTCGACGGCGCGCAGCAGATAATCCCTTCCCTTCTTCACGTGGGCAAGCGCGAGATTGGCCATAAGGGGAATAGACGGCGCATATTTCCGCACCAGGTAAGAATCTGACGGGGTACTGCCTTCAAGCATCGCTTTCTGCGAGCCCACGGCCATCGCTATGCCCAGTCGCTCGGCAGCCTGCGCCAGGTGCCTGTTTATTCTTTCGGATAGACGTCCACCGCCGGTTATCGGAGATATCACCAGAGGCAGCGAGACGGGCTTACCCAGAAAATGTGTGCCGGTCCCAATCTCGCTCGCAGAAAAATCCGGGAATCCCGCCGTGAGTGTCACCTCTTCGAGGCCGTTGGTTCGCGAAGACTCCACGGGCTGACTAAGGCAAATCTCTATGTGCACATCTTTAATGGCGCTGAATTCTTTTTCCGTTCCCATGGCTGATCAATGATTTGAAATCCAGGTATTACGTGGTTCCCAGAGCGACAAGTCGCTCCGCAGCGCGATAAGCGTCGCTCAGCGCCGTTGGATGTTTGTTTATGGCGCCCTTCTCGTCAATACCCAGAAAGCTCAACGTTTCGTCTTCTGGAACACTGATCGTCCTGAAGAAAGCCCGCGCAGTCGTTTCTGAACACTGGATGCCTATCTCCTTCTTCATTCCGCCAACAACGAGGAGAAGCCCTTTTCTTCCGCAGGTCCCTCCTGGAATAGGCTTTTTCAGAAGATATTTTTCGCACCAGAAAGACTGGCAACGATCAATTACTGTCTTGATCTGTGCAGATAAACCGAAGAAAAAAACAGGAGAGGCAAGGATGATTCGATCAGCGTCACGTATGGCCTGGTGTATCTGGACCATGTCATCCTTGATGACGCACTCCCCTGTTTTTTCGCAGCCCCCGCAGTCCTGGCAGGGCCTTATGTTCATGCTGTTGAGGTCAAAGCGCCTCCATTCATGGACTCCATGACCGGCAGAACCCGGGACGCCCCCGTTGTCCAGTCGATCCGAACCGCCGGAAGCCCTCACAGCCTTTTCCGCCTCGGCGAGGAGTACGTCTGTATTTCCACCTTTTCTCGGGCTTCCGTTGAAGACAACGACCTTCACAAGAACTCCTATTTGCCGAACTTCAATGTAACAATCTCACCTTTCTCGTCCTGCTTCACCTTTACTTTGATTTCAAGGCTGCTGTCACGGATTCCTACGGCGAGGGGCAATTCACCTTTCTTCCCTTCGATATGGGTTATCTCTCTCAGGGCCTTGATCGCCTTCTTCCCGATATCTGATCCCGGTGACGGCAGCTCGGCATCCTTATACTCCGCTATGACCTTGAGCGAGGCGCCCTGCTTCGAGATCGAGATCTGTTTTGCTCCCATGTTTACGCCATGAAGCACGGCAAGCGCAATCCACTTGAGGGCCGCTTCCTCTTTGTCCGCGTCGTTTTTCAGCAGAGACATTTCTTTTAGAGGATCAGTCTGAGCGTAGCAGTCGCAGAGTTCCTGTACTTTGAGGTGCAAGTTTGTCATGTCTTTCATGGCACGCCTCCTTCATTGGCATTCTTAGTATGATCTATATGGTCCCAAGCCCCGGCTGTAGCAGTAGTGTAAACATAATCATAATGACCCTGTAAATGCAAGGTGGACGCTTTGCGGCGGTTGCCGGTAGTCTGCTCAAGTGCTATAATTCTTCGGGAGAACAGACGGTTTCTTGCACGAATTGGCCATCACGCAAAACATAGTTGACATTGTCCTCAAGGAGGCCCCTGACCGCAAGGTGAAGAATATTACCATCGTGATAGGGGAACTCGCGGGGATAATCGAGGACTCGGTTCGTTTCTGTTTTGATCTGGTGGCTGCAGACACCTCGGTCAAAGGGGCTGCACTGACGTTTCAGCGGGTCCCGGCCCGGATTCGATGCAACCAGTGCGACTTTGAATTTAAAATGGACAACGGGGATTGGGCCTGCCCTCGCTGCGGAAATCTTGGCGGCCAGGTAATACAAGGGCGTGAGTGCTACGTGGAAAGTATCGAGGTGGAGGATAATTGATGAAGGTGAAGATAGTTAAGAATATCCTTGACGCCAACGACCAGATGGCCCTTGAGAACAAGAAGTTCTTCGATGCAGCCGGCGTGCTCGCGATAAACATCATGGCATCTCCGGGCGCAGGAAAGACGAGCCTCATTCTCAAGACAATAGATCTCCTTGGCCTGCCTGTGGCGGTGATAGAAGGAGATATTGCGTCCAGTTTCGATGCGGAAAAAGTGGGAGCAAAGAGAGTGCCGGTCGTCCAGATCAATACCGGCGGTGCATGCCACCTCGACGCTGCCATGATCCGGAAGGCTGTCAAGAAACTGAGCCTCAAAGGTGCGCGCCTGCTCTTTGTAGAAAATGTAGGCAACCTTGTCTGCCCCGCAGATTTCAAGCTGGGAGAGAGTGCAAAGGTGGTGGTAGCTTCGGTGCCAGAAGGAGATGACAAGCCGTACAAGTATCCGGGAATGTTTTCCGCTGCCACAGCAGTTGTGCTCAACAAGATCGATACGCTTCCCGTCATCGACTTTGATATGCGACGCTTCAAGAAGGGCGTGCATGCGGTCAATGCGGCTGCACCCCTATTCGAAGTCTCCTGCAAGACAGGAGAAGGTCTGGATAGTTGGATAGAGTGGCTCCGGAAGCTCGCCAACTGAGGCATATCTCTGTCCGGGGCGTTGTCCAGGGCGTCGGCTTCCGCCCCTTCGTATTCAAACTGGCTCACGACTGCGGCCTCACCGGCTGGGTTCTCAACACAAGCAGTGGCGTCGAGATAGAAGTTGAGGGGACAGAAGCGTCAATAGAGCTGTTCCTTGGCCGCCTGGTGAGCGATGCTCCGCCCCTTGCGCACATAGAAGGGCTGCGGACCACGACGCCGCATTCCGCTGGCTACACCTCCTTTGAAATCAGGGAAAGCCAGCAGGATGAGGGCTACCAGCTAATCTCGCCCGACATCGCCATCTGCCATGAGTGCGCCGCGGAGATCTTCGATCCGCGCAACCGGAGATACCGCTATCCGTTTACGAACTGCACCAATTGCGGCCCTCGCTTCACGATCATCTCAGATATCCCCTACGATCGCCACAATACAACCATGTCGGCGTTCCAGATGTGTGAGTGCTGCAGGAAAGAGTACGAGGATCCTCTCAACCGCCGTTTTCATGCGCAGCCGAATGCGTGCCCGGTCTGCGGACCCAGGGTCTGGCTGGAGAACGAAAGAGGCGAACGGATAGAGTGTGATGACGCGATCAGAAAAGCCGCCTCCCTGCTCAACGCAGGTTCTATCATCGCAGTCAAGGGACTCGGGGGCTTTCACCTGGCATGCGACGCTTACAGCCAAACAGCGGTCAGCACCTTGAGGGATAAAAAGAATCGGCCCGACAAACCTTTTGCCGTCATGATGAAGAGCCTGGACGATGTAAACAGGGAGTGTGTGTACGATCACGAAGAGGCGGCACTGCTCTCATCTCCCCAGGCCCCTATAGTGCTTCTTGATTGGAGGCAGGAGTCACGGCTGGTGCGAAATGTGGCACCGGGCAACAGGTACCTCGGCGTCATGCTGGCCTACACGCCTCTGCATCTTCTTCTTCTTTCTGATTTCTCCCGATCGCTTGTAATGACCAGCGGCAACATCACTGAAGAACCTATAGTAAAAGATAACGAGGAGGCAAAACAGCGGCTGAAGGGCCTTGCCGACTATTTTCTTCTCCATGACAGGGACATCCATTCCCGCTACGACGACAGTGTGTATATGGTCGCACAAAAAAAACCGCAGCCCCTGAGAAGAGCAAGAAGCTATGCGCCCTTCCCAGTCAAGCTTCCCTATCACGGCACGCCTCTCTTGGCAGTGGGCGCCCAGGAAAAGAGCAGTTTCTGCGTCACGAGAGGCGAATACGCCTTTGTGAGCCAGCATATAGGGGACCTTGAAAACATTGAGACCCTGGAACACTTTTCAGCAACGATAGATCTCTACAAAAAACTCTTCAAAATAAAACCTGAGCTGGTTGCTCACGACCTCCATCCGGACTATCTCTCCACCCGCTATGCGCTCGAACAGAAGAGGGGCACACCTGTCGTCGGCGTGCAGCACCATCATGCCCACATCGCCTCCTGCATGATAGATAATGGCGTAACAGAACCGGTGATCGGTGTCGCGTTTGACGGTTCGGGGTTTTCTCCTGACGGCACTGTTTGGGGTGGAGAGTTTATTGTCTCGCGCTTCAATGGATTCGAACGGGTCGGACACATGGAGCCGCTTCCCATGCCGGGAAACGAGCTCGCCATAAGAAGACCGTACCGGCTCGCTGTAGCATACCTTCACCGGCTCTTCGGCTCTGCGCCGGACCTGCCTTTCGCCAGGGCCATCGGCGAGGAGGAGCAACGCATCATCATCAACCAGTTAGAGCAGAGCATCAATACACCCTTGACATCCTCGTGCGGACGCTTATTCGATGCGGTAAGCGCCTTGCTTAACATTCGTAAGAGAATTACCTTCGAAGGGCAGGCGGCGATTGAGCTTGAGATGGTATCAGAGCAGAGAGGAGACGCGCAGAGCTACGCGTACGGCATGACAAAGCGTGGCGACACCTGGGAGGTACTCCTCTCGCCGCTCCTGGAGGGGATTATCGGGGATCTAGGTTTCGGAGTACCTGCGAGTGAGATAGGATTACGATTTCACGAAACCATTGCTCGGCTTATACGCGACGTGGTTACGCGCGTCTCCGCAGAGACCGGGATCTGCCGCGTCGCCCTGAGCGGCGGCTGCTTCCAGAACCGGCTGCTTCTGAGAAGGACCCTGCCGCTTTTGCGCCAAGCCGGGCTTGAGGTGCTGCTTCACCATCAGGTTCCCTGCAATGACGGCGGTATCTCCCTGGGCCAGGCTGCCATCGCTCATGCTATGCTGGCTTCATTCATATAGCTTCCGGGTACCCACGTCAGCGATGGCCCACGGATGTAAAGCAAATCCTAATATCGAATATCTAAATCCTAAACAACTTCAAATATCAAATGTTAGAAATTGGAAGAAAGAGCCCGGGCGGATTTGGAATTTTGGTCATTCGATATTGTTTAGGATTTCGATAGCAGGATTTTGGGGGTTCTCTACCGTCCCGGTTGTACCAGCTTGCCAAGTATCGTATAGTATAGAACTATGTGCCTTGCTGTTCCCGCGCTCATTACTAACATCCAGGAGACAATGGCCGAAGCCGATCTTGGCGGAGTCGCCACGCGCGTAAGCCTTCTCTTTACACCGGAAGCAAAGGTCGGCGACTACGTGGTCATGCACGCGGGCTATGCCATAAGCGTCCTCGACGCAGAAGAAGCAGAAGAGACCCTCGAGCTCCTCCGGCACATGGCACAAGCCGATGCAGTCGATTAAAGCCTTCCGCGACCCCGAATTGGTTCGCAAACTCACGGAGCGCATCGCCGGTTTATCCCGTACGCCATTAAGAATAATGGAGTTCTGCGGTACTCACACACACGCCATCTGTAGATACGGCATTCGGGAACTATTGCCGCCGACCATCGAAATGTTCTCCGGTCCCGGCTGTCCTGTCTGCGTAACAGACCAGGCCGACATCGACTATGCCATAGCGCTTGCAAGAGTGCCCCAGGCAATCATAACGACGTTCGGCGATCTTCTCAAGGTTCCCGGAAGCAGCGGCAGCCTTCAAACTGCGTCTGCAAGCGGAGCTGCCGTAGAGGTCGTTTACTCTCCTCTCAATGCAGTCGACTTTGCTGAGAAGAACCCGGAACGTCCAGTCATCTTTCTGGGTGTGGGTTTCGAAACCACGGCCCCCATGGTTGCAGCCTCAGTTTTGGAGGCAATACGCCGTGGCCTTAGTAATTTCTACGTATACTCCATGCACAAGCTTACACCACCCGCCATGCGGGCAATACTGGACGCGAAAGAGCTCAGTCTTGGTGGTATTCTCTGTCCCGGCCATGTAAGCACGGTAACCGGATGGCACGTGTGGGATTTTCTTGCTGACGCGTATGCAATTCCTGCAGCGGTCGCGGGCTTTGAACCGACAGACGTGCTCTGGGCAATCGCGGAAATAGCGGCACAGCACGAGTCGTGCCGTGCAGAAGTAACCAACACCTACCCGAGAAGTGTGACTGCGTTGGGCAATATCGCAGCGCAAGAGATGATGAAGCAGGTTTTCGAGACCGGTGCGGCTGCATGGAGAGGCCTCGGTGTCATTCCGGAGAGCGGTTTGACCCTCAAAGCAGAGTATCAAACCTTCGATGCGGCAAAAGTGTTTCAAGTTGATCCCGGAGAAACAATCGTGCAGGAAGGCTGTCGCTGCGGAGAAATCTTACGCGGCATCATGAAGCCTGCGGAGTGTCCTCTCTTCAGGCGGGCTTGTAACCCGGCGCAACCGGTCGGGCCTTGTATGGTATCGGCAGAGGGGACATGCGCAGCCTATTATGAGTACGGATGATCAATGGCACCGCATAAGATCCTAAATTCGAATATCGAAATCCTAAACAATGTCCAAATTCCAATGTTCCAAACCATCCTATTCACCGTTTTGATATTCGGTCATTTGATATTGTTTGGAATTTGGAGCTTAGGAATTAGAAATTCTTGTCTACCACCTCTGTCTAGCGGGTTCATGCTATGGATGAAAAACTAATAGTGCTTGGTCACGGAAGTGGTGGTCTGCTCAGTCATGAGCTCGTGGAAAAGGTCTTTCTGCGCCATCTCGGCAATGCGGTCCTCTCGCCGCTGGAAGATTCAGCCGTTTTCGAGTCTCCCGACTCACTGCTTGCCTTCACTACCGACAGCTATGTCGTGAAGCCGATTTTCTTTCCCGGTGGCGATATTGGCAGGCTAGCTGTCTGCGGGACGGTAAATGATCTATCCATGAGGGGAGCCAGACCTCTTTACCTCAGTGCAGGATTCATCATCGAAGAGGGCCTGCCTGTCGATGAGCTAGAGAAAGTCGTCGCTTCGATGGCGAGAGCAGCAGACGAGGCCGGGGTCAGCATCGCCTGTGGCGACACAAAAGTTGTGGAAAGACATGCAGCAGACAAACTCTTCATAAACACATCAGGCGTGGGAGTGCTGGCGCGAGGTGTCACCATTTCGGCGAGCAACGCGAAGCCGCAAGACAGTGTGATTGTAAGCGGCACTGTAGGCGATCACGGCATTACGATCCTGAGTCAACGGCAGGGGCTTCAGTTTAAGGCTTCTACAACAAGTGATGCTGCCCCGCTGAACGGACTGGTGCAGGAAATGCTCGCCGGCTGTCCCGGTATCCACGCCATGAGGGATCCGACCAGGGGTGGGCTTGCTACAACGCTCAATGAGATAGCAAAGAGTTCGCGGGTCGGCATCGAGATCGAAGAAGAGAGTATCCCCGTCTCTGGTCCCGTAGATCGGGCGTGCGAGATGCTGGGCCTCGACCCTCTCTACCTTGCAAATGAAGGGAAGCTTGTAGTGATGGTTGCGAAAGAAGAGACAGAGCGTCTTCTCGATATCATGCGAAACAACGTATACGGCCGCGCTGCAGCGGTGATCGGTAGAGTCACGGCCGAGCGGTCCGGCCGGGTTTTTGTGCGAAACCCTTACGGCATCAAGAGAGTTATCGAAATACTCGCCAGCGACCAGTTCCCGAGAATCTGTTAAGAATAGGCGTAAGGTTCAAGGAAGAAGGTTCAAGGCGAGTTTTGGCTGCACTCGGCCTTCTTCATCTCTTTCTTGCCTTGCGCCTTGTTCCTTGTTCCTTGATCCTTGTTCCTGGGGCCTTAATCCTTGAGCCTTGTTCCTTGAGCCCGTCTCTAGGTAGTAAACCGTCCCACTGTCGACTTTAATTCTTCCGCAAGCCTGGAGAGCTCATTAGCGGACGCTGCCGACTGTTCTGATGCTGCAGCCAGTTCTGTGGTAAGCCGGGAGACAGAGTCGGTGTTCCTGGCGATCTCGTCAGTAGTCGCCGATTGTTCTGCGGCAGCTATCGCGATCTCATTTATCTTCTGGCCGACCTGTCGCACCATATCGACGATGTCATCCAGCGCTTTTGCAGCGCCATGCGTCAGCTCAGCCCACTGAGCAACCTCTTTTGTACCCGTCTCCATCGACGAGACTACTACAGCGGTATCGGTCCTCATCGTCTCGATGACCACGCGAATCTGTTTCGTAGCGCTCGTGGTGTGTTCCGCGAGCTTCCGGACTTCAGCCGCAACGACGGCAAAGCCTCGTCCTGCTTCTCCCGCGCGGGCAGCTTCGATTGCAGCGTTGAGTGCGAGCAGGTTTGTCTGGTCGGCGATATCATTGATGATCCCCACGATGTCCCCGATCTGGCCGGAATTCTTCCGGAGCGACGCAACCACGGTTCCCGCCTCTCTCACTGACTGTTCGATCCGGCCCATACCTTCAAGAACGCTTGCGACGACTCTCCGCCCCTCTGCGGCAACCTCTATCGTCTTCGTAGCCAAGCCGGATGTTGCCTCCGAATTTCGCGCAACTTCCGTCACCGCCTGGCTCATTTCTTCGATGGCGGTAGCGATTTGCGTCGTCTCGCTGCTCTGTCGTTCCGCCCGTTGCGCCGATTCCAGGGAGACGATGGAGAGTTCCGCCGCGGCCGAAGCCAGGAGGTTTGTAACCTCAGACATCTTGCTCACTATCCCGTGCAGCTCGCCAATGAAGGTGTTAAACCATCGGGAAAGAGTGCCAATCTCGTCATTGGTATCGACATCGAGCCGCTTCGTCAGATTCCATTCCCCTTTTGTCATGTGTTCAATCATAGCGATAGCCTTTTTGATGGGCGCCAACAGCACTCTGGCCACGTACAGGCTCATGACAAGCGAACCCGCAAAAGCGATGATTGCCACAATCACAAACGCCTGAGACACGGAGTTAGCTCCGGCCATGGCTGCCTGGTAACTCTTTTCGCTCAAGACGTATTCGTGCCGCATGAGGTCTTGGAGGGTCTTCACGACCAGCTGGAATTTTGATTCCGCATCAAGCATAGCCTTGGTAGCAGCCGGATTATCGATGCTTGCCGCACCGGCAACCTGGGAAGCAATCTTCCTGTATTCACCAAGTCGCACAAGGGCAAGCTGGTACTCGGCCTTCGCGTCAGCGTCCGTGGCATTCTCAGCAGCCAACTTCTGCATGAGTTTAGAGGTTTCGTCGATGACATCGAGCTGGCTCTTTGCGAATTCTTCCACCTGTGTCTTTTTGTAACCGGCAGGGCCAAGGCTCAATGATCTATAGAGATTCGCGTGAATACGTCCTATGTCCCCGATGACCTGAGTACCACTCTGGTAGCTGCGAAAGCGGCTCGCAAAAATATCCTCTATCGCCCTTTTCTGGGCAATAAGCCCCTTGTAAGAGAGCACCGTGCACAAGACAAAGAAGAACGTCACGACCAGCGGCGGCAGCAGTACCTTCCGCTGCATATTAAGGTTTCCCAAGGATGTGCGCACGTTATCCCCCTGCGCGGTGTCTAGGACAGCTCCTGCCGACCTTTTCTTTTGGCGAGAGCCTAATGATACCGATCACATGGTAATTATCGCTTCAACGAGGGTTTGCTTAAATCCCGGATCCGTGCCACACGAGCGCATGACCGGTACAATTTTATGGGGCGACGCGAGCCCCCCGGATGGAATTCCATCTAGCGAGCACGGCGAGCGAGAGGGGGAGGCCGGGGCACCCGTGTGCGGGTCGGGCTTTGCCCGAGGAGGGGGCGACACGAGCCCCGTAATAGATTTCCAGCACTACTGTGGAATTCTATCTAGCGAGCACGGCGAGCGAGAGGGGGAGGCTCCGAGGGCTTTGCCCGAGGAGGGGGCGACGCGAGCCCCCCATAATTGACATCAATTAGCCCCTGTGTTACATACATCCTCTATGAATGAACCTTTAGTGCGGCCTTTTAAGGGGCTTCTTTACAACAGGCGAACGATAGGCGATATCAGCCGATGCGTCTGCCCTCCCTACGACATCATACCGGACCCCAAGATATATTATGAACGAAGTCCTTTCAACGCTATCAGGCTTGAAGTCCCGGTGGCCACGTCTGCCACATCCGAATACGATGCAGCAGCGGGGACGCTTGCAGCGTGGGTTAGCGATCACGTACTGGAAGTCGACGAAAGGGAAACAGCCTATGTCTACGAACAGGAGTTCGTTCTCGACGGCATAACGCACACCCGGCGGGGCTTCATTCCCCTCGTGAAGCTCAGCCCGGACAGCATCCTCACCCATGAGCAGACGAGGAAGGCGGCACGGGAAGACAGGGAAAAGCTTATACGGAGACTTAAGACCTTTACCAGCCTGGTGTTTGCGTTGTACGAAGACAGAGAGAAAGAGATCGAGAGACTGATTGCCTCTGCCGACAAGGAACTGATCTATTCCTTCACCGATGAACTCTCGATCCAGAATCGGTTTTACAGGGTGAGGGGTGAGAGGGATCTGGGCGAATTTACCGCCCTCATGGAGGGCAAGAAGCTGTATATTGCGGACGGTCACCACAGGTTGAGCGTCGCCTACAAGCTTGGGCTTTCTTACGTAGCAATGTATTTAACTGATATGCATTCGGAAGGCATCGTGATACTGCCGTATCACAGAGTAGTCAGGTCAGAATCCGGGTATAGGCTCAGCAGCCTGCTGGATGCGGTCAAGGGCATCTTCAGGGTGAAACAAGTTGCGCTCACGGGTCCTGAAACGCTCACCAGCGCTCTCCGCGACCTCTCAGGCACAAATCCCTCCTTCGCCCTTTTTAGCAAAGAGGATACGGCGCACTTGTATGTCCTCTCCCAGGAAAAGCCGTTCTTCAGGGACGTTGCTGTCCCGGAGACATTAAGAAAGCTCAACGTAAATATCGCACATTCAGGCGTTCTGAAGGGGCTGTTCGGTGTGAAGGAGGAAGAGATTTCATTCCCTCACGATGCTGCCGAGGCGTCCGGGCTCGTCTTAAGCGGCGCATACGATTTTGCCCTCTTTGTCCCTTCCACTACCGTGGAAGAGGTCAGGGACGTAGCCGATCATGCGCTCTACATGCCGCCTAAATCAACCTACTTTTTTCCGAAGATACTCACGGGTCTCGTATTTTATAGCTATGCTTGAGCATCCGGCTCCCGACGAGACCCTGACGCCCCTCTGCCATGGGCGACTGATCTTTATACAAAAAAAGGGAGCCTATCGATTCTCCATTGACCCCATCCTGTTGTCGAATTTCGTTGTCTTGAAGAAGCAGGAAAGAATGTTGGATATCGGCACCGGCTGTGGTATCATACCCGTGTATATGTCAAAGCGTTATCCCGGAAACAGCATCACGGGGGTAGAAATTCAGAAAGATCTTTTCGAACTCGCGAAAAAAAATGTCCTCCTCAACAAATGCGAGAATCTCCACATCTTACACGGAGACATCAAAAATGTAATGACAAAAATTGACCGGCCGTTTCACGTAGTCGTGGCAAATCCGCCCTACGTGAAGAAGCAGGGTGGACGAAAGAGCCCTCAACGTTCCCGTCACATGGCCCGCTACGAATACTCTCTTGACTTAGACTCCCTTTTTACCGTTTCTGCCCGCCTTCTTTATACCAAGGGACGGCTATATCTGATCTATCCTGTAAAGAGGCTGGCAGAACTTGCTTCCGTCGCCTCAGCCCATCGAATCGAACCTCGCCGCCTCAGGCTTGTGCATCCCAGAGCTGGCGAGCCTGCCAACCTTTTTTTGATCGAATGCATGAAAGGCGGAGGCACCGAACTGAAGGTGGAGCCGCCCCTCTACATTTACGAGGATCGTGAATATAGTAACGAAGTAGCATCCTACTACGCCTGAGGATTATGGGGAACATCAGCGATATCATAGGTCAGGACCTGGCCCAACTGGAGCAGTCTATTGATAGACTACTCACAACAAAGGTGCCCTTCATCAAGGAGGTTGTTCACCATATCGTAAAATCGGGCGGGAAAAGAATACGCCCCACACTCGTCATTCTGTCGGCCAAAATGTGCGGCGCTACGGATGACCGGCATATTCCCTACGCAGCCATCATCGAGTTTATTCACACTGCCACGCTTCTCCACGATGACGTGGTTGACAATGCAAAAATCAGGAGGGGCCGCCAAACGGCGAATACGGTCTGGGGAAACGAACCCAGCGTGCTGGTAGGCGATTTCCTGTTCACAAAATCTTTTGACCTCATGGTACAGACCCAGAACGCGGAAATCCTGAAAGTCATGGCGAATGCCACGACGAAGCTGGCAGAAGGCGAAATCATGGAACTTCTCAGAACGTCGGACATCAACACGTCGGAAAAGGACTATTACGAGGTCATAGATAACAAGACTGCCGTACTCCTGGCGGCAGCCTGTGAAATAGGAGCCATTCTGGGTGATGTCGAGGTAGAGAAACGCCTGGCGCTTAGGGAATTCGGCTATCATCTCGGCATGGCTTTTCAGCTCAAGGATGATCTCCTCGATTATATTGCTACCGATTCCACGCTGGGCAAGAATACAGGCATAGACTTCAAAGAAGGCAAAGTGACGCTTCCGCTCATCCATGCCCTTCAATTTGCAGATGCCGCAGAGCGAGGGATCATAGCGACAGCTCTGCAGAAGAAAACAACGAGCAAGAAAGATTTTCAGAAAGTGAAAGAGATAATAGAAAAATATGGCGGGCTCGAATATACATCAAAGGTATCAGAAGAACATGTTGATAAAGCCAGAAGGTTCCTTTCTCTTTTTTCTCCTTCGCCTTACAAAGAGGCGCTGACGGAATTGGCCACCTATATCATCACACGACAAGCCTAAGCAAAAGCAGGTTGAGGCAAGAACAAGAACGAAGGTTGAGGGAGAGGAACCTGACACCTGTCTGCTCTCCATCTTTACCCTTGTTTTGGGCTTTACCCTGCCTTTGTTGCAGTTTTTACCTGGGTCCTCTGTCTTTCCTGAACTTTGTGCCGGCGACTATGACGGTGTACTCGCCTTTGATGTCCTCCGGGATGTAATCGGTCAGCTGGTCTGCGCGGGAACGCACAAGTTCCTCGTATATTTTTGTCATTTCTTTCGCAAGAACGACTTCCCGGTCCGGAGCCAGTTCGCTTATCTGCTCGATCGTGTCGGCCAGTCTTCTAGGGGACTCAAAGAAGATGACGGGGAAAGGCCTGGAAAGCAATTCCGCGATGATCTTTCTCTTTTTCCCCCTCTTCTGCGGAAGAAAACCGTAGAAGAAAAACCGGTCAGGGGATAAGCCAGAAATGGAAAGCGCGGCTATGACTGCTGAGGGTCCGGGCACGGCTCTCACATCGACCCCCATGTCCTGGCATTTTCGAACAACGATGTTGCCCGGGTCGGAAATGCACGGGGTGCCAGCACCTGAAATCAGCACACACTGTTTGCCGGTGGCTATTTGCCGCGCGATGGCGTCGGCTTTTCGCTCCTCGTTGTACGCGTTTATGGTTAGTATGGGCTTTCGTATATCCAGATGGCTCAACAGCTTGAGCGCGCGCTCCCGGTCCTCAGCGACAACGAGGTCCGATTCTTGCAGCACTTCGATCGCTCTCGCGCTGATATCCTTGAGATTTCCGATGGGGGTGGCCACCACATAGAGGGTACCTTTGTTTGCAGACATATCGGACGATAATTATACTAGTTTAGCAGCCGGAGGGAAAGGCTAAACGACTTGACAAGAATCACGAATTTTAAGAGAATAACACCTATGCGTCTGGTTTTACTTCTATCGATCCTTCTCCTCGTGATGCCGCTTACGGCCTTTGGCGGAGTGTACGGCTACACGGATTCGGAAGGGACGTTTCATATCACCAACATCAAACCTGCCGGCAAGGGTTACCGGATCCTCGTCAGGGATGCGGTCGGCGAATTACCCCTGAAAGGTAATTTCAATCAGTACGACGGTCTTATCAACCAGCACGCGCTTGCCAACGGTCTCGACCCGGCTCTGGTAAAAGCTGTCATGCTGACAGAATCAAACAGCAATCCGGCAGCCGTATCCCGCAAGGGAGCCCAGGGGCTGATGCAGATCATGCCTGACACCGCCCAGATCGTCGAGTTGAAGAATCCGTTTGATCCCGACGAGAATATACGCGCGGGTGCTCGCTACCTGAAGTTGCTGCAGGAAATGTTCAGTGGGGATCTCGAACTGGTGCTTGCTGCTTACAATGCAGGTCCCACGAAGGTGATCCAGCACAACATGAAAGTTCCACCCATAAGCGAAACAGTCAACTACGTTAAGCAGGTAAAGCTGCGTTACGATAGACTGAAGAACTCCCAGTGAATCAAAAGGATGAAAAGACATCTGTGTGGACGCTCCCGAACAGGCTGAGCATGCTCAGGATTCTTTTCATCCCCGCAATTATACTCCTGATCAGCTTTCAAAAGGATGCATACCTAAGGGCTTCCAGCATTCTCTTCATCATCGCAGGCATTACAGACGGCCTTGACGGGTGGCTTGCCCGGCGCCTCAGCATGACCACGAAACTGGGTCTCTATCTTGACCCGATAGCTGACAAACTCCTCGTATCGTCCGTACTCATCACGCTTTCCGCCTACGGCCTCGTGCCGCTTTGGGTCACTATTCTCCTTGTCTGCAGGGAGTTTCTGATAAACGGGCTGCGCTCGTTTTACGCGGTAGAAGGCGTAACTATTTTCCCGTCGTTTGCAGGCAAGCTAAAGACGACACTGCAGATCATCGGCATCGCCTGCGTCCTGTTCGGCCACATCACACCTTCCCCTTCCTTTCATTATATTATTCCCGCGGGCCATGGCCCGATGCAACAGGTAGGACTTTCTATTATATATGCCGCTCTCTGTTTCAGTGTTTATTCGGCTTACTGTTACATGCGGGCTATATTCCGACCCACTCAGACCTAGGGTCAAGTGAGGGCAAAACAGAAGCCGCAGTTGTTACAACGGCTCTGGCGGCCGTCATCCTTGTAAGACCCCTTCTTGCCGGCGGTGTTCCGGAGAATGAGATCCGTCCCTCGATGCTTGACGATATAATCGCGCGCCAGAGGCACTTTCCCCACGCCGCCGGTAATATCCACGGCGTATACCGGCATGCAAAGACCGGAGATGTCTCTACGCAATGACCTGACGAACGCTGTCCCGCTCTTCACTCCGACTTTGAAATGCTGAGCACCTGCGACATCATCCAGCTGAAATAGATAATAGGGTTTTATGCCTAGACGCACCAGTCGCTGAAAAAGCGCTGACAGGATGTACGGGCAATCATTAATCCTGCTGAGGAGGACCGTCTGGCTGATCAAAACGGCGCCCGCTCTTCTGAGGATGCCTGCAACCTCGACAAACTCCTTTGTGACCTCATTCGGATGATTAATATGAATGATCAGCCATATGGGAGCATGTTTCCGCAGGGCCTTTACATGTTCCGCCCGTATACCTTCCGGGAAAACCACGGGAAGCCGGGTGCTCACACGTATAATCTCGATCATTTTGATCGAACGGAGCCTCTCCAGTATCTGGGTAAACCGGGCTGGCGCAAGCATCAGGGGGTCGCCGCCCGAAAGAATAACTTCTGATATCTCCTTATCCTTTTCGAGATAGCGAAACGTCTCTTCCGACGATTCTTCCCATACGTGCCCCTTACCCACCGCTCTTTTCCTGTTGCAGAACCTGCAGTACATGGCGCACTCTGAACTCACGAGGAACACACCCCTTCGCGGGTAGCGCTTCAAAAATGACGGGGTGAGCCCAATCGTGGACTCACCCAGAGGATCGGATACACCGCCCGCCTTTAATTCCCGGGCTGAAGGCACCGCCTGAAGACGTATGGGACAGAGGGGATTTTCCCTGTCCATCAAGGAAGCGTAAAAAAAGGGGATCCTGAAGGGATAGACCTCTGCTACAGTATTGATACCGATCTGTTCTGATTCGCGTAGGGGTAGTATTCTTGAGAGTTCTTGGACGGTAGAGATAAAAGAGGGGGTAATAGAATTACCCCCTTTTCTCTCATCCAAGTTACTGGACTGGCACGAAAGCGTCTCTTCTATTCTGGGCCCAGCATCCCTCGTTGTGCTCAGTGCAGACGGGCCTTTCCTTGCCGTAGCTGATGGTATCG
>DATKNH010000141.1 GCA_035541455.1 Syntrophorhabdales bacterium | reverse complement strand
CACGTCGGGGGCGCTTCCTTTCTGGCGCTACGCTATTGCCGCTCGAAAGCTAGTGTCAGAGTGAGACATCTTAGGTCAACACTTCAGTAGGAAGGAAGTGTGCCTCCGTGATGGGGGCGCTTATCTCCTCTTCTTCAGCATGTGCTCAGCCGCCTTGACTTCGAAGCTTTCGCCCAAGCCGTAGCGTTTGAGCAGGACGACCCAATCGGGCTTTTCCATGAGGTTAAGCAGCGCCGCGTCTATTTTTCCGGACCATGAACTGCCCCACGGTAAACCAAACCCGAAGAGAAACCTCCTGAGCCCCGTGGGGATTACCGCTATCTTCCCTTTATAATCATGATCCTTGTAATAGCTGAGTGTTAATTCGTCATACAGGAACCCATCGATCTGTCGATCTACCACAGCGTTAATTGCAGCCTCTTCCCCGGGGAATAAGGTGTACTCTCCACCTAGCTCCTTGAGCAGAGCTGACTCCGCGCTGCCCCTGATGCCGCCAAGGTGCATCTGCCTCAGGCTATCTTCGTTGATGACTTCGATCCTTGCACGGCTCTCCGTGAGAGCGGCCGTGAGTGAAGCAATAAGGGCACTGAGGGCGATGGCACAGACCAGCATCCAGAGAAGGCCAAGGATCCTTGCCCATACTGACTTGAGGGCGATGCCGAAGCAGACCCCTGAAGCCAGCGTTGCACCAACCCAGTAAATGCCGGAACCTACTCCTTCTAGAGGACTTCCCCCGAAATGTTCAGGGTTGCTTTTCCGTTCAATGAGCCAGAAGAGGAACCCCAGGGCGCAGAGTATGAAGCAGAAAACCAGAGCTACCTTGAAGGTTCCCCAGGAGAGAAAGATCTTCATTGCAACCCACCAAGGATGAGCCGCCTTTTCAGGTAACATTGCCACAGCCAGTCTGGTGTTGCCAAAGGGAAAGGAATAGTGCATCCACCGTGCCCGTTCAGCCGTCACAAAAAATGCTTCAATGGACAGGTCGATGCTGCCTTGCTTCAGGCTGCTGAGAAGTTCATTGAAGGTCATCTCTTTCAGCACATAATTTACTTTCAACTCCTGAGCCACTGCCTTCCAGATGTCCAGGTTGACCCCGGCCCATTCACCATCCTTCTCCCTGAAGATATAAGGCGGGTCATGAACCACCCCGACAACCAGGGTGGGCATCACGGCAGCAGGAGCATCGGGCTGAGGCGCAGCTTGTGATACAGGCAATAGCGGCAACGTAAGAAGCCAACAGATGAACAGAGTGACGCAGATTTTACGGCCCGACCGACCCTGATAAGCTGTGTGTTTCATCACCACCCCACCTGGATTGATTATTGCACGAATAGCTGAAGTGGTCGACACTAAAGTTTCGGGAAGAAGCAGGTAAACGGCGGATTGTGCCTATGCATGACGCGTGAGGTGATATTGACCAGGGTAAGCATTACCCGCTGCAACGGAAATTAGTACGGAACATCTGCCTGACCCATCCAAAAAGAATGGATGGGTCATCTTCTATTTCGTTGCAGAGCCGCGCCCTCCGTCTCCCTACCCTCCGGCGAGCGCTTTGCTTTCACCAAAGGGATACACAGGAAACGTCTCGAATGTCAGGATGTCAAGCCACGCAGCGCGGCTCATGATCAAGCCCTTTGCATCCGTGTCAACAACGTTGATCGTGCGGCAGCCCTGCAGATCAATGAACTCACAAACCACCTTGATCCCTGCCGGCCATTCCCACTTCGCTCTGCGCTTCCTCACTTCCTGCTCATCCTTGGGATCCCACGTACAAATATTCATGAAAAACATATTGCACCCCCTCTCCGCTATCTCAGGGCATACCTGAATTCTTATCAGGCTCTTCTGTGAAGTGAACGGACGAGCAATCTTTCGGGGGCGGGTGTCGGGAGCATTCCCCGTGTTCAACCCGCCCGGGCCTCACGGCTGCTACCCCTTGGAAGGATGATACTTGAAAGAGACGTTAAGCCTCACACGATAGCCGGTCAGTTTCCCATTCTCGATAACCACATCCTGTTTGACTACCTCGGCTATCCTGAGATCGTCCAACGTCTTCGAGGCCATGTTGATGGCCGTTTTGGCTGCATCTTCCCATGAGGTTTCGCTCGTGCCCACCAGTTCTACGACCTTGTACACGCTACCTTCCATAACAGGCCTCCTTTTAGAGTTTGAACTGCTCTTTTATTTCAAGTATAGTACGCCCCCGGAATATGTCAACCATGAGCCACCTCTCGGCCCCCAACCACATTCCAACTCACGCGCTGCGGCCTGCAAAAAGCGCAGAACTTCAAACCTGATTGACAAACATAGCCTGCTGTGCCATACATTGAGGAAAGCTTGTGTTGTTCCAGCCATGACGGAACGAACTCCAATACAGAAGCGAGGGCTATCACATGACCATTCATGACGTGATTAACTTTGCAATCCGCATAGAAGAGAACGGTGAGCGATTCTACCGGGAAGCAGCAGAGATCATCACCAGCAAACCCGTAAGGGAATTATTTGAGAGGCTGGCGCAAGAAGAGATCGGACACAGGAAGACCTTCGAAAAACTTTTATCGGGTCTCGGCGACTATCAGCCGCCTGAGAGCTATGAAGGAGAGTATTTCGCATATCTGAAAGACTTCATAGATGGGAAAGCCATATTCAAAGATCATCCGCAAATCGGGCAACTGGCAAAGGCAAGTACCGTTGCGGGAGCGCTCGATTTCGCCATCCAGAGGGAGCTTGACTCGATCCTCTATTACCAGGAGATGAAGAAGTTTACAGGGGCCAGGCATGTCGATGTCATGGATACTATCATCGAGGAAGAGAGAACACATTTTGCGATTCTCTCTAAGTTACGAAAAGAAATGACCGGCTGAAGAGACTCTGGGGAAGGGGGCAACGATGGAGAGTGCAGAGCGAAGGATCAATCCCGCAGCGATGGCCATAAAGCAGGTGGAAACTGCAGCAGCGCGCATGCCGCACCTCGATAATGCGATACTGCAGAAGATCAAACATACGAAACGGGAAATCGTCGTCCACTTTCCCGTAAAGATGGATGACGGCAGCGTCCGCATATATACCGGCTATCGGATCCAGCACGATGATGCACGGGGTCCCTTTAAAGGCGGGCTTCGCTATCATCCCGACGTTGATCCCGACGAGGTGCGGGCGCTCGCTATGTGGATGACGTGGAAAGCAGCGGTCGTCAATATTCCCTTTGGTGGCGCCAAAGGGGGTATCCAGTGCAATCCCAAAGAAATGTCGCTCCGGGAACTTGAAAATATGACCCGACGCTTCACCTGGGAAATATCGCCATTTATTGGTCCGGAGAGCGATATCCCGGCGCCCGACGTCTATACTAACCCTCAGGTAATGGCGTGGATCATGGACACGTACAGCATCAGGAAAGGCTATTCGGTTCCCGGTGTCGTCACCGGTAAGCCGCTGGAGTTGGGCGGATCGTTGGGCCGCTATGAGGCGACAGGCAGGGGCGTCTTCATTACGGCATTAGAGGCGGCAAAACATCTGGGCATGCCGTTGGAGAACGCCCGTGTGGTTATTCAGGGAGCAGGCAACGTGGGCGGGATCGCGGCAAAATATTTTCGTCAGGCCGGGGGCAGGGTCATCGCCATTTCCGATTCCAGGGGAGGCCTCTATAATCCCCGCGGCCTTGATATAGATAAAGCTCTTGATTGCAAGAACCGTTATCAGTGCTTCATCGGCGGCGAGACGGAATCCGATGAGGTAAGCAATGAAGAGTTGCTCGAACTGGAGTGCGACGTGCTGGTGCCCGCAGCATTGGAAAGCCAGATCACGGAATATAACGCTGCAAGACTGCGCTGCCGGATGATTGTGGAGGGAGCCAACGGGCCGACAACGCCCGAGGCCGATGCCCTGCTCTTCGACCGCGGCGTCTTCATAGTACCAGACATTCTGGCCAACGCCGGCGGAGTGACGGTCTCTTACTTTGAATGGGTTCAGAACCTGCAGGAACTCTTGTGGACGGAAGACGAGATAGCCGAGAGACTGACGCGCATACTGGTCCGCAGTTTCTCAGAGGTGCTGGCCATCTCGCAAAAAGAAAAGACGGACATGCGAACCGCTGCACTCATGCTTGGGATAGGAAGAGTGGCCGAAGCGGTGAAACTGAGGGGAATCTTTCCGTAACAATCAATCGGTGTGCGCGCCGTTGGGGCATGCGCTTGATCACACGAACAACCTGTCCCGATGGCGGAAGTAAAGGTTAAAATTGCTCTTTGACGAGCGGCGCATTATCAATGCTCGTTTTGAGATACTCCAGCATAAGTTCTTCCATTATCTGTTCCCTTGGTATATTCGCGTACGATACTTGCTCGTCCACGTCGGCTTGTTTGACCTTTCCCATCTTGGCTGCTTTAGATCGCACCGCCTGTTGCAGGGCACTATATCTCTTCATCAGCTCTGGCGCAGGCATAGTTGAAAGCCGCTGGTAGGCCGAGACGATCTGATTCGAGGCAGGCAGGCGGGGAGATTCCAGCACCAGTTTACAATCTCGGGCAAACCGTTCCAACCCCCTGAGGATGTGTGCTGTCTTCACAAAGTTCGTTCCAATCCAGCCCGCAGAAAGCCATTGAAAGACAGCAGCCCTGACCACACCCGGCGTCGTGTCTGATTCCGCGTAGACACCAACGGAAAAATAGTCATAGATATACGATTTGACCCATCCCAAGCCTGTTTTCGGGGTACCGGGTTCGCCTGAGTAATAATAGGCCCATTCAGTGTCGTCCCCCAGAATAAAACCCTTTTTCCCCACATTCGACTTGTCTATCTGTTTTGATATGGAGAAGAGTACCTGCCGTCCTTTGTGGTTGAAAAGAACCAGCGTCCTTTTCAGATCATACTCATGATACACACCGCTGTTGAGATCAGGCGTGTCGCATTCGCGCTGCATAGCATGAATCACGACGGGAGCCGCCGACGGAGCGACAGGTTCCCAGCTGTTCGGGAATTTATGACTCAGATCCCGAGGACTGGTCCATGTGGAATAGCGCAGAGAGGATGGCCTCGTAACCGCCGGTGGAATCTGCGGATTGTAGGAGTACTCTATGAACCGGGGAAGCGTGACCTTCACGTCAAACTCATGATAAGCTCCTGTACAATCCTTCGCTTTCGGGAGCTCATATACCCTCGTCTGTTTTAGACTGAGGACGTAATCTGCGACGGTAGCGGCGGCGTTCCCGTCAAAGCCAACTTTGGGGTCTGCACAAAACTCGACCACCTGCAGGGCTGCGCTGCTGGCAGGGCCGGAGAGGACCGGGGGAGAGGAAGCCACAACGGGTCGACACATCGCGATTGACAACAGCCAGAGAACAATGTAACCAGATAATCGCAGGAAATGGTGACGCATCATAAGGGGGAGCTCCTTTTTATTGACGAACAGCATACGGTTAGCGGCCTGCCCTGTCAATGAAATAGTTACCGTGAAATAGTTACCGTGCCCTTGTTCCCGTGGATAGTTGCTTTGGAATGGGCACTGACGAAATGGTTACATTATGAACAAGATGATTAACCCTTCGGTTACCACTGGTCGGCGCCTCATGGCACTGGACGTCCACAGGGGTCTCATCATCATACTCATGGCGATTGACCACGCCAGCTACTTCATCGCCAGGGTCCATTCCCGCGAGTTATGGGGCGTGTCTTTACCTGTTTATCCGGATGCGTTGTGGTTCTGGACCAGGTGGGTCACGCACCCTTGCGCGACTGGGTTCTTCTTCCTGATGGGCATCGGCATGGCATTTCTTGCGGATGCGCGTCGCGGCGCCGGATGGAACGAAGGTCGGATTACTCGCTTCTTTATCATTCGGGGTTTCCTGCTCATGCTCTTACAGCTACTCTCAGAGAATACTGCATGGATGCTGGGAGGGATGTCTGCCCACGCCGGCGCTTTTGTGGTCAGGGGCGGCCCCATGCCGGGGGGAGGCACCGGCGGCATGATCTACCTGGGTGTTTTGTTTGCGCTCGGCGGATCACTGGTATTCTGGGCATTCATGCGGAGGATGTCTTCATGGGCAGTCACAGCCGTCAGTGTCGCCGCAATACTATGCACGCAAGTGGTAACGCCCGGCCCTGACCGCGCACACACGCTCTATTCGCCCTTGATAACAGCACTCCTTATTCCCGGATATAACAATACCTTCGCAGTGCTCTACCCCGTCATACCCTGGCTCGGCGTGACAGGTTTCGGGCTGCTCATGGGAAGACTGCTTCAACGGCAGCTACAAAAGGCCGTGGCAGTGGCTCTCCGGGCGGGCATTGGATTGCTGGCCTTATTCATCGTTATACGACTGGCTGGAGGATTCGGCAACCTTAATGTCATACCTCCCGGATGGATGGGGTTTCTCAACCTGGTGAAGTATCCGCCCAGCCTCGCTTTTCTTACGGCGACTCTTGGCCTCAATCTCCTCTTCATCGCCTCGTGGGGTCGGCTGGATGCGCATATCCACAGCACGTGGAATCCGCTGGTACTATTCGGAAGGACAGCGTTGTTTTTCTATCTCATCCACCTATGGGTGTACGCGCTTCTCGGGCTGCTCTTCAGGAATGGCGCCGGATTAGCTGTCATGTACGCTTTCTGGCTGATCGGTCTGGCAATCCTCTATCCACTCTGCTACAGGTACAATCGCTTCAAGCAGAAAAAACCCGCGGGGTCTCTCTGGCGATTCTTCTGATCGCCCTGACCGTTTTAGCTTGACAGTCGATGCTGGCCCTCTCTATAATAGGTCAGACCTATGGTGGAGGTGTCTATGAGCGGCTATCACAAACGGGAGCTGGACAACTTTCCGATGCACACGATAACGAGAGTTGACCGTCCTACGACTGTCATACATGACAATGAGGTGAAGAGAGTCGACGAGCGCGACAGCGGCTTTAATAAAGCGGCAGCCGGCGTGTGGGGCCCTATTCTCGCCAAGGAACGGCCACGGTTTGTCATGAAGCACCCTCTCTCGGGCGCGCTGGGTAGCATGCAGCTATTCCTGCGGGATATCGTCGACGGCATGGTCGCGAAGCAGAAGGCGCCTTTGCCGGAAAACCCGGCAGTGCTGGCGCGCCACATCAAGGAGACGGCATACTTTCTGAGGTCAGACGCGGTCGGCATCTGCAAGCTTCCGCCTTACGCGGTCTACACCAATTCCTTCCCCAATGGCGAACCGGTAGAGTGTAACCATACGCACGCCATTGCCGTTATCGTTGACCAGGACTACCGGACATCGCATGCCACCAATGGCCACAACTGGATCAGCAATTCCATGAGCTTCCTGGCCTATTCGGCATCAGGCTTTATCGCTTGCATCCTCGCCGAGTATATACGGCGACTGGGGTATCCCGCCCGGGCACACCACGCGCGAAACTACCAGATCGTGCTCCCACCCATTCTCCTGTGGGCAGGCCTCGGCGAAATGTCGCGGATCGGTGACTGCGTGCTCCACCCATTCCTGGGGCCGAGGTTCAAGGCCTCTGTAGTCACGACAGATCTCCCGATGGAAGTCGATAAGCCAATAGATTTCGGCTTACAGGATTTCTGCTCCAAGTGCAAGAAGTGCGCTCGCGAATGCCCTTCCGGTGCGCTGAGTGACGGAGGGAAAGAGATGTACAACGGCTACGAACGCTGGCCAAGCAACATCCGTAAATGTACCAGTATGCGCGTCGGGAACCAGCACGGTTCAGGCTGCGGCACGTGCATCAAGGCCTGCCCCTGGAATAAGCCGTACACACCTTTTCACAGGGCTGTGGGCTGGGCCATGCGCCATTCCGCCCTGGCACGAAGCATGGCCATCTGGGGAGATGATTTGATGGGGTACGGCAAGGCGCATCCTGAGGAGCAGTGGTGGTTTGATCTGGAAGAGGTAGACGGCGTGATGCAGCTACCGAGGAAGTACAGTGGAAAACATTTGTGGGCCGCCGACGATGAGTAGCACTGGCACTGAGGAGCGTTGATGTTTGAGCCGCTGGAAAAAAGGCGTTATTCAGAACAGATTGCCAATCTGATCCGGCAGAGGATATTCAGCCAGGACCTTGAGAATGGCGCAAAGCTGCCCCCGGAGCGGCAACTCGCGCTTGAGCTCGGTGTGAGCCGTTCGGTCGTCAGGGAAGCCATGCGCGTGCTCGACGCCTCAGGCTACGTGAGCGTGCGCAAGGGACCTCGAGGCGGCATCTTTGTTTCGCAAGTCTATCACAAGCCCATCAGCGATTCCCTCAAGAATCTCACGGTCCACGGTCAGATCACCGTGGACCATCTCTTTGACGTTCGCCTTCAGATAGAGCCGTTCATGGCGATGGAAGCAGCACGCCACGCCACGACGACGGATATCAAACGCCTGCATGATCTGATGGCTGAAGCGGGCCGCTGCATCGATGACGCGGCAGTGCTCAAGCAGAAGAACATCCTGTTCCATATTCTGCTCGGCGAGGCATCGGCCAATCCGGTCTCTGCCATGTTCATGAAATCGATCGCGGAGATTCTCAATGAGGTCGCTTACAAATTCCTGGATATTTCCTGCGAGCGCGTTTTCTACAAGACACATGCAAGAATCCTGAAGCTTGTATCAGACCGCAAGCCACAGGAGACCATGAAGCTGGTGAAGGAAGATATTCTGGATGTCCGAAAGAGGTTGAGCAAGGCTCTGCAACAAGGCAACGGGGCACGGACCCCGTCGCCACATCAACGCACCGGGGGGGACGTATGAAAAATCGAGTGTGGATAAGAATGATGGTTGTGGCCTTTATTGGAAGTATCGTGTTGAGTGCATACCCTGCCTATGCCCAGGAAGTGATCACGTTGCGGTATGCGCATTTTATGCCGCCGCCTACCGCACAGGCCATGAATTCGGAGCAGTGGTGCAGGGAGGTGGAAAAAAGGACCAACGGTAAAGTGAAGATAACCTTCTACCCGGGCTCGACTCTCATGCCTGCGCCCCAGACGTACGACTCGATCGTAAAAGGGATCGCCGACATCGGCTGGTCCATCATGAGCTATACCAGGGGGAAATTCCCTCTTACCGAAGTGATCGACCTGCCTCTCGGCTATAAGAGCGGCTACGCCGCGACAAAGCTCATCAACGCCTATTATGACAAGTTCAAACCAAAGGAGTTCGATGAAACAAAAGTCCTCTATCTTCATGCCCATGGTCCCGGCATCCTCACCACCAAGAAAGCAGTTAATAAGCTGGAAGACCTGAGGGGTATGAAGATACGGTCTACCGGTCTGAGCGCGAAGATAGTGCAGTCGCTGGGTGCAGCTCCCGTGGGGTTACCCATTACAGAGACGTATGATGCTCTTTCAAAAGGGGTGGCCGAGGGCGTGCTGATGCCTGTGGAAGGACTTCACCAGTGGAAACTCGCGGAGGTGACAAAATTCACCACCGAGAACTATGGCTCTGCATACTCGACCGGTTTTTTCTGCGTCATGAACAAGAACAAGTGGAATGCGCTACCTCCCGATGTTCAGAAGACTATAGAAGCCATCAACGTGGAATGGATCGAGAAGACGGGTAAGCTCTGGGATACGATCGACGTGGAAGGCAAGGAATGGGCACTGAAGCAGGGGCACAAATTCATTCAGCTGCCGAAGGAAGAAGATGCGCGATGGAGCGAGAGAATGCGGCCGATCCTGGACGACTACGTAAAAGCAATGAAGGAGAAGGGGCTGCCCGGAGACCAGGCGTTGAAATTCTGCCTCGACAATTTAAAGACTTACCAGAAATAGGTCCGTTTCAAAAGAGGAGGCGCTATGAGTGGCTACCACAAACGGGATTGGGAACCTTTCCCGATGCACACAATAAAGAAAGTCGACCGTCCTACGACAGTAATCAACGAAAAGGAAGTCCAGAGAGTGCGAGAACGGGAAAGCGGCTTTCATAAGGCTGCTGCCGGCGATTACGGTCCAGTTCTCAAAAGGGAGTTTCCGCGTTTTGTACCTAAGCATCCCCTTTCGGGTGCACTGACATGGATGAGAAATGCGATGAGGCCACTCGTAGACGGTGCATATGCCGCTCACGTGGCTCCTATCCCGAAAGACCCTGCAGCACTCACCCGTCACATAAAAGAGACCGCCTATTTCCTGAGGGCCGACGCAGTAGGTGTATGCGAACTGCCTCGCTATGCGGTCTACAGCCACAAATTCGATTTCATGAAGCCCCAAGAGGGCGAGGTCCCGGTGGAGCTGAACCACAAGTACGCTATCTCGGTCTTGATCGATCAGGACTACAAGACGTCCCAGGCCTATTCAGGAAGCGACTGGATCAGCAATGCGATGAGTATGATGTCCTATGCCACGTCCGGCTTCATCGCAATTATAATCGCGGATTACATTCGAAGACTCGGCTACCCTGCAAAAGCTCACTACGCGCCCTTCTACGACGTGGTGCTGCCGCCACTCATTCTGCTCTCAGGCCTTGGGGAGATGAGCAGGATCGGCGATTCCGTGCTTCACCCCTTCCTCGGCCCCCGCTTCAAGGGCGCTGTGGTGACCACGGACATGCCCCTCATGCCGGACAAACCCATCGATTTCGGACTGCAGGATTTCTGCTCCAAGTGCAAGAAGTGCGCACGTGAGTGCCCCAGCGGCGCAATAAGCGACGGAGGCAAGGAAATATTCAACGGCTATGAAAAATGGCCCATGGACAAGAAGAAGTGCACGGGCATGCGAGTCGGTAACCAGAGAGGCTCGGGTTGCGGCACCTGCATCAAGGTCTGTCCGTGGAGCAAACCGTACACACCCTTTCACAGGGCTGTGGGCTGGGCCATGCGTCATTCCGGTGTGGCCCGGAGCCTCGCGATCTGGGGAGACGATATTCTCGGATACGGGAAACCGGACTACAGCAGGAAATGGTGGTTCGATCTTGAAGACGTGGCCGGGGATGGGATTTTGCAAACTCCTGCCAACAAGAAGAGCGAATTCGAACAGAGGTGAGAAGAGGGGTACGCCATAAAGATCAGAAAGCGGCACGCTGAAGGGTGCTGCGAACCAGGGCAATCGACGACGTTTCTGTCGGATAAACGATTACATTTCGACATTTTTGTATTTCCTCGAATGGCGCTGGACGCGTACAATGCCGTTTTGCGCAGTTTCCGGATCCTGCTGCCCCGGCACGGCTATTGCAATTTTGTGCGGACACAATAGCTCAGGAGGAAGCATCATGGCAGCATCGGATCGGACAAGTATCACCCTAACGTGTGGTAAGTGCGGCTCAAAGGCGGTTGTGAGCGAAAAAGAGCATAGCAATGCGATCACGCAGAGGATCTCTGCAATCAGGTGTTTGATTTGCGGCAACAGGCAGGAACCGGGAGCGCCCTGCCGTTGGCCTTTTTTCGATGAGAAAGCGGCAGCGTAGGCCCCGATGGTTTCTCGCGCTTCCCGCGGAGGGCTGTGCGCGAGGATCTTCGGGACTAAAAAGGGGCCAGACATTTCTGTTGACCCCTTTTTGTGCGCTTTCAAGTATGCATACCGCGTCAAGGTGAACTCTTTTTCTCCTCTCCGGGCAGCAGCGGCTGTATAACATCCAGGGGCAGCTCGAAAAATCTCTTCACCGTGTCAAGCAGACCCGCACCAACTGCCGATGGGGAGAAGGGAGTAACGTCGGGATTCTCCAGGTTGCCCCTCACCCTGACAGGAATTGCAACGAGTCTTCCGGCCATAACGTATCGGACAAGAGGGATGAACCTGATGATCTTGTCCAGGGTCCTGAACGGGACCACCAGGACCACCGCATCGATCTTCTTCTCCACCAGGTTTATCTCCCCGTTAAATATGAGATCTACCGAGGGAGCGTCCACAAGCGCTTCTTTGATGGAGAGTTTGCCATCCTCTAGCTTCCCGTTCGCCTTGATGGTGTAATACGAAAATCCTTGTTTCCTCAAATCACCGATACGTACAAGCCCGGTAGGGCTGAGAACCTCAAAGATTTTTGCGAGCAGCCCGTACCGGTCAATACGCCCTTTCTTTGCATCGAATTCAATAGTGCCCTTGAGAGCGCCGAGCAGGCTTTCCGCTTCCCCCTTACCGGAAATGTCCGCGCTCAGAGAAAAACGGCCGGTCACTTCTGTCGTACCCGATAAACAGGCTAGCGTCTGGCGCAGGTCCTGGTCCTTTGCCCGTGGCTGAGCGCGAACCTCAACACCATTCGGAAAAACATCCAGGATACCGAAGGTATCCACGCCGCAAAGATCAGCCTGCATGATGCCGATGCTTATCTTTTCAGGAGCAAAAATTATGTTCGCGTACACAGGGCTCCACCTGTACTTGCCCCAGGTCACTTGATCCGACTCGACCCTTAGCGTGCCCTTGAGGGGTACGTCCCAGAAGGACCTCTTTTCGCTCTTGCCCGCCGCTTCCGCCAGGATTCGATCCAGGTCAAGCCCGGCCGTGAAGGCGTTCATATCAAACACAAATCCGTCCTGCAGAAAATCTACATGCCCTTCCGTTCTGACTCTCTGTTCCCACACAACAATTTCCGAACCCACGATGAATCGGTTACCCTGTGCACTAAGCGAGAGCGTCTCAATCTTCACCGGATTGTTCCCGTAAGGATACCGTAGACCTGTGCCCTGCATCTCTCCCTGGGCCATTGAGTTGAAAGGTTGATCAAAAACGATGTGAGCCGATAGGTTCCCTTTAAGCCCGCCCGTGACAAATTCATTTTTTGCTAAGAGTTGATTCAATGTAGTTCCCGTAAGGGTTCCCTTAAAAGAAAGGTCCATCTCTCTCTTCTTCATATGAAAAGACAACGATGCGTCCGATTGCCCATCTTTGATAACCAGACGCTTTATAACCAATTCGCCCCGGTCAGAGAGCACATCGATAGAGAGCTCAGGGCCATGGTGTACCCGCATGTTCCCGGACAATGATGTCTTACCATCCCTCTCCCAGATTACGTGCTCCTGGGATAGAGATAGTGGTGAACGGGTTTTTAGTTGGGACGGCATATTAATGAAATCAGATACGCGCAGGTACGTCTGCTCCCCAATGTCTCCGTCCACCGTCACCTCTGCCCTGTCGATCCCTTGAAGGTAATGACTTAGAACACCGGAAATTTTCACTGACGAATCCCGATAATCTACCTCGATGGTGGAAAAAGAGAGCTGCTCGGGCTCTGCCTTGAAGGTGCCACTCGCCAGTAGCGCAGGGTCGTGTAGTTCAGGTGATGAGAGTGTAGCATTCTGCACGCCGCCTTCCACATGAAACTGCAGGCTTTCAGGCTTCGTCATCACTCCCCTCATCTGGACGGTGTCGATTTTCATGGTGCCCTTTGCAGAATCGACTGTTTTGAGAAGGCCCTGCAATGATTGGAATGACGCAAGCCAAGGATATATCTCGTCGAGAAGAATCGAAGCTGCGCACGAGGTGACATTTAAGCGGGGCTCCTTCTCAATGCTTATCTCTCCTGTGAGCCGCGAGAAGGAGGACTTCCCTGCCCTACCGGAAAGGTTCTCGACCATGATTCTCCCCTTGGCATCATCGTAGAGGAATCTTCCATTCGCCTCGATCGGGTAAGGAAATCTTTCATACTCTGCGCGAAGGGAAAAGTTTTTGACGTCCACGTACACGTCGGTTTCT
The DNA here is from genome assembly GCA_035541455.1 of Syntrophorhabdales bacterium. NCBI lineage: Bacteria > Pseudomonadati > Thermodesulfobacteriota > Syntrophorhabdia > Syntrophorhabdales > Syntrophorhabdales bacterium. The sequence continues at coordinate 5,567 of DATKNH010000141.1, read as the reverse complement.
CGTTTGGGCCGATCCAAAACCAGCAGCCCTGAGGCGTCGCCCCGTACCTCCTTTATCAGGTCAAGCTCCTGGGTAAAGTCCTTGTCCTCCACCACCTCCTTGAGAAACCCGGGGACATGCGCCACATCGGCCTTCACAAAGACCTCGAGATGAAACAGAGTGGGGTCGCTGTCTAAATCTATCCGCAATGACCCGGCGCTTCCGTGGGCACTCCCCAGCCGAGCTTCGCTATCTTTTGCTTCAAGGATACCTCGCGAGATCATCGCACTGCCCGTAACGTCTTCCAGATCGAGGTACGGCTCGTCGATTACGATGTTTCCCCCTGTCATGTTACCCTTGATGACAATATTCTCTTCCTTTGCCAGGTCACTCAACAAACGACCGTGAGACGTGAGCGTCATCACCGGTATTCTGCCTTTTCTTACAATCTCAAAGATCGACTGCACCGTATGCGAATGGCCGCCCAGGAAGAGCGCGGTTGAGCGCACCGATTCCACGTCGATCTCTTTGCCACGCAGTTCCAGGGCCGCCCCTTCGGAAGCAGTACCGGAACTCATGGTGGCCGAAACTGCCAGTTGGGGGTAGACGCTCGTCAATTCATTGAGAGAGATCCTGGTTATATCTCCGTCCTTACGCAATGCACCTTTCAAGCTGATCTTTTTGAGCGTGAGGTTTTGCTGACCTTTTCGCAACGTTGCACCGGGCAGACCGCATTGCACCTCAGCGTGAAGCGATTTCTCGCCTTCTGCGCCGAAATTGACACTGAAACTCAACTCTGTATCTTCTATGCGAGGTGTCAAGTGAGGGAACAGATTTTGCGTAATGAGATCAGGCCTCAACTGTGCCGCGTCCAGATGCCCCTCGCCCTTCAACTCACCGGGCTTGATTGAAACGCTCATCGAGAAGCGCTTCCAGACGTTCGAGTTGGAACCGACTTGCATAGTTAGTCTATCTCCGGGGAATGTGATCCGGGCTTCTACATCGCGAAACCAAAAAGCAGATTCTTTCATTCTGAGGAGTGTGAGACTTCCTTTTTCGACCGAGATAACAAGACCGGGCTCTTTGTCTGTTATCTGGCGAACTATAGCCGCGAGTTCGTCGTCAATCGCCTTCAACGAGAATTGATCCATTCCTTTCATCTTCCCGAAATCGTCGGGCAGGCTTGCCCGCACGTCCGGCCCTACCAGGCTAAGCCGCGCAATCCGGGCCTTTCCACGCAGAAGAAAACCTATGTCCGGATAAATCGATAAGAAGCTGAATGTTCCCGATATTTTCTCCGGGACTGTTATCTTTCCATTCTGGAAAGTAATCGAGGGACGCGGAAAAAAATGAACATCGATTTTTTCTATTTCTACTGCGCCGCCTGTTGCCTTTGAGAACTCAGCGATAATTCTTCCCTTAACGGATTCGAAGTTGACGATTTCCGGGGCGATAAAAATCAGAACGAGGATAAAAAAGAGCGCCAGAACCCCTGCTGCTGCCGCGAGCCATAGAATTGCTTTCGATGACTTCGTCATAAAAGAGTGCTGCCTCTCCTCCGTAACTCCCATATAGAGCAATCAGCCGTTATTCTGTGCCTATTCATCTTAGTCTATAGCTGCTTATAAGGTAAAGCGCTTTTCGTACCTTTGCCGCTGAAAACTAAAAAGGCAGGGAAGAGAAGATACCCTGCCGCGCCAAAAGGTTGGACGATTACTAGTTCTAGCCTGTGGGAATCGTTACTATGGGAGCCACCCCTTTTTCGCCGGTCTCTACAAGCGTGAAAACGAACATCAAAAATGAAAATATTTTTTTCGACATCAGGTCTTTGTCGTCGATCCAGAAATAGGAGTTCCTGTAAGGTATCGAGACAAAGGCATCATCCGGTTTTTTGGATGAGCTTTGAATACGGACCAGAGGACGGACCTTTTCACCACCAGCCGTTTCTTCGAATGTGGGGGAAACCCGCCTTTCCTGCAGGTCTCGCTCGGGGACTTCAATGTTCGTAGAAAGATCGATGAGGACTTCAAGTATCGACCTGGTCAAGAGGGCAATCTCTTTATCGTTCTGGGGAATGGCTCCGTAGACCACCTGGAAGTCGCTCGTATGAGGATCAACACCCAGCAAGTTCCGGACCTCTTCAGAGAGAGCCTCAACCTCAGGATCCCGTTTCCCGCGTATGACTATCAGCGCCGCTGCTTCCTTATCGATCTTTGTGAACCTCATCCCTATGCCGCCGGCCAGCTGGATCTTCCGCATCTTTTCAATCAGAGAGTAGAACTCTGGATCGGCGGCACGAGCCCGTGCATCACCTCCAAAACGATTGCGGATCCCGTTAACCTCGTGCACCAACGCCCGGAACACCAAATCCACGGGGTAGCCGCCTTGCATCAGGCTGAGAATTGCAGAAGGGGGAATGGGGGACATCATGCTGCGGGCAAATTTATCCCCGAGGATGGGCGTGAACGTGATTGTCGGTCGATCCACGTACTGCCCCATTGTGCCGAGCGTTTGAGAGCTGCTGGAGGGCTGCTGCGTCATGGTAGCGCCCAGGTTGATCTGCGCTGCAATCTGGTACTGGCTGATCACCGATGATACGTCCATAAACACCGGAGCATCTCCATAACGTATCTTTACCAGGTTGAAGAGCATCTGGCGCTTCCAGGAATCAGAGATGGCTTCAGTATAATCGAAACGGTCACGCGACACAGTCAGCGGCCCGAATCCGGAGCAACCGGCGAAAAAAAGAGGTATCAGGACCAGAAGGGCCTTTATTATTTTCTTCATTGCCGGAACACTCTTTCCCTCGCTGCTCCGCTCCGGGCGGTTGACACACCTACTTCACTTTCTTCCACGTGCTGTCCGGGTCGAATTTCTCCATTGCCTGGGCTATCTTTGCCGTATTTTTTCCGAGATTTTTCTGATAGACCACGCCGTCCTGATTGACGACGAAGGTCATCACGCCGGAGTTGCCATACTTGGCGGGATACGCCACGAGGGCAAATCCACCGATCATCTTGCCATCTACAACGTAATCGTACGCACCGCCGGGAGCATTCGACCCTTGGGCCTTCAATATTCTGTAGTAGTATCCGTGATACGGGGTACGTTCATCAGTGGTTTGTCTCGGGGTTTGCTTCCTTCCATAGCCTTCTTTTGAGGCCTCGGCAACGAGTGGGCCCAGCGGGCTCTCCTCCTCACCTTCCTTGGTGTCCCAATAAAGACCATCTCTTTGGCCCGGTGTGCTCCTGAACTTCTGTGCATACTCAAGGAGACCATTCTTGTCACGGTCCTTCCGGGCATATTCATGCTGGGCGTCAACATACACCAGGCAGGTTTCGATTGTGGCCAATTCGTTCCTGCCAATTCGTCTCGCAAGGATCTCATGCTTTCCGGCTTTGGTGTCAAAGCGCCAGCTCTTGCCGATCTTTTCGATAGGGATTGGGAACGGCCAGTCATCGTTCCCCACGTGAAGAACGACCTTCTTCTCGCTAAGTTGCTGCAAGCTGTTCTTTTCTTCGTAATGACGGACAAACTCTTCGGCCGCTGTCTTGTCTGCTACAGGGTCTCCGGACGAGACAAGGTCTTTGCTTCCAGGACCAAAAATGGCCATCAAAGCATGGGTGTCGCCTCGTTTTGCCGCGTCTATCAAGCTCTTGATAGCATCATCGGGCGACTTAAAAGTCTTCTGTACGGGCGCAGCTGCCTGGGCCTGGCCGAATGTAAACATAAAGAGCGACCCTGCACAGAGACAAAGTACCGCAGCGAATCTGCTCACGTGTTTTCGTACGTTTACGGATGCGTATATGGACATCGGCTTTCCCTCCATTGGAGAATGGTAGTGTTGGACTATGCTTTTCATCTGCGTCCACCTCCGCGTCCTCCGCCGCCACCTGCACGTCCGCCACCGCCAAGGCCTCCTCCGCCTGAACGTCCTCCACCACCGGAGCTGCCGCTGCTGAGTCCGCCACCGCCGCCGGAGCCGCCGCGTCCACGGTCAGAGGCGAGACTCTGGTTACCGCGATTGCTGGCCTGTCTTGTATCACTACCTCGGTTATAACCTCCAAACGCGTTGTCTCTCCCCGGCCCAGCCTGCCCGCGGGACCCGCCTAATCCGCCTCGATCACCTCCAGCTGGTTGCTGCGAAGGCTGACGACCCAAACCATCTCCACGGGAGCCACCCGCTCCGCCTCGATCAGGGCCACGGGCCGGTTGCTGCGAGGCCTGAGAACCACCGATCCCCTGGCCCCGTCCTCCGGCGCCGTCACGACCTGCGAAGTTCTGCCTCATATCATTAGAGACCCGGGGTTGCTGCCCGAACCTGTTGGCGGTTCCCTGGTCGCGGTATGCAACGCCTCTGCGATTCTCCGGGTTGTGCTTCCACTCGCCGCGGCCACCCTGTCCGTTCGTCACCTTGTTCTGATAGTTGTTGCGGTTGATGTTGTTATTAATGTTCTGATTGCGCCAGACGTTCACATCCACATCACCGCCATGCCAGTTACATCCGCCCCACGCGTAACCCCAGGCTGCGCCCGCAGCCACACCGGCCGCAAAAGAGAATGCCATTGCCCCATACGGATAAGCGTAGACAGGAGGCGGGGGGTACGCAGGATATGCCCACACGCCGTAGACTACCGTTGGATTGTAGGTAGGTACATAGATGACCTGAGGGTTTGCAGGCTGGATTACAATGACCTGCTGAGGTGGCGCTGATGGCGGTGGTTGTGACGGCACACCTGCGCCCGAGGGCTGTGCTGCCTCATAGGCTGTATCGACCTTCACTACCTGCTCTTTCGTGGTCTTGAGGTTGCCCGCATCATAAGCCTTCTTTCGAAGTCTCTGTACCGCAGCCATCACGTCCTTCTGCTGAGCGAGGACAGCATCTCCCAGTTGCTGCGTCCAGTCGAGCTTCTCATTCATCATGTTCAAAACTTCAGGGAAGTTCACGAGCGATCTGACGCTGGGGTCCCAGTTCTGCTGCTCGAGGGCTTTGGCCAATTGATCACCCTTCAGGCCGGGATTTGCTTTGACCCAGCGCGCCGCCTGGACAATTTCCAGGGGATACGTCGAGGCCATAAAAATTTGCGCCAGAAGTTCATCAGGGTAGAGCGCAATAGGAGAAACGATCTGCTCTAACTGTTCCGGTTTAAATAACGGCGCCCCGCTTGTTTGCTGCGTTGACTGCTGGGCAAAAGCGCCCGTGGGTGCTGCCATCCACAGGACAAGCCACCACACCAAAATGACGTGTACTACCCTCGGTGCATTCATCGTCGCCTCTCTTTTTTCCTTGTATCAGCCTGAAAGGTTTAAAAAACATTCCTGCCAGATTGCGTGTCCAAACGAAAGTCCATTCCCTCTCTTTTTACAGCTAGCAGTTAGATGCAAGAAGCCCGACCTTGGCCAGGCCGGGCGTTCCTGCATCAGGACAATTATGCGTGGTCACTTACTTCTGCAAAGGCTCGAAGTGGTCTCTCCTGTTCTTCGCCCAGCAGTCCTCGTTGTGCTCGGTGCAGACGGGCCGCTCCTTGCCGTAGCTTATGGTGTCGAGCAGGCTCTTATCGATGCCGAGGCCGGTGAGGTAGTTCTTG
>DATKNH010000140.1 GCA_035541455.1 Syntrophorhabdales bacterium | reverse complement strand
GCTGCTTCAATCCATAGATGACGACGATGAACATCACCACCATGAGCCCGTAGGTGATCCAGCGCGCCCCCTGGCCGACGTTCCAGAAAATCTCCCTCCCGATCTCCATAGCTAGCCTCCTTCCGTGATAGGTCGTGTGGTTGTGAAACAATACACAAAATTAAAACATTTTGCAAACACCTTTTTTCCCCAAAAAATTGGTGCTCCTTGTGCCGCTCATTGTATACAGTCTATATGCAGTTTTTTCTTGACAAATCGTTGATCGTTTGTTATAGTAAACGTATGTTCTCCAGATAGAACCACAAATTTGTCCCGCAGTTAATAAATCTGCTATTCCCGCATATCTATTAGCTGATTACAGGAGGAGGGTACGTCATGCATTTCAGAGTTTACTGCAGTATGAGGGAGATCGAAGCCCCGGACATAGAAACTGCAGAGAAGATGGTGAGGGATTCTTTCCACGAAGTGATTTGGCTGCTTCCGATCACAGAGACTCCTGTAGCGCCTGAAGCACGGGAAGCGGGAAGGCCCAAAGTAAAGGAAAAGAAAGGTGGCCACGGTTCAATGACGGCACGCCACTAGAGTGCCGTGCAAACAAATATGAATAACCGGCTCAGCCAGACACAAGGGACGTAGAGGGGTAAAAATGAGGTACGCTGAAACAGGATTTCAATTGGAAGTTGATTTGTCACGGGGAAGCATCGATAAGGTAGAGACCGATCCGAAAGACACGGCATTGTTCCTGGGCGGCAATGGCATGGATGCCAAGATTCTGTTTGACAGGGTTCCTCCGGGCACCGACCCATGGTCTCCCGACAATCTCCTCATCTTCGGTAACGGGCTTCTGAACGGCACATGCGTCCCCGGCGCGAATCGCGTGTCAGTCAATACCATCGCTCCGGTCAATGGGTTGTTTGGCCATTCCTTGATGGGCGGATTTTTCGGGGCGGAAATGAAGATGGCCGGATATGACAGAATAATTGTTAAGGGCGAAGCGCCCGATCTGGTCTACCTGGCGATCCATAACGACAAGGTGGAGATACGTGATGCTAGGCATCTCCGCGGAAAAGGCATGTATGACACGCAACGTCTGATCCAGGAAGAGCTTGGAGACAAAAGAGCCTGGGTGGCTGCTATTGGTCCGGCCGGAGAAAATCGGGTCATGACTGCGTCCATCGATTGCGGTAACTCCAGCGCGGCCAGAACGCCTGGTCCGGTCATGGGAGCCAAAAAGCTGAAGGCGATCGCAATCCGGGGGACCAAGGACGTGAATATCGCCCACCCGAAAGAAATGTGGGAGATGTGTTCACGCCTCCGGAAGGAGCTGGATGCGAACCCGAATATCGGGGACTGGATGGCTGTCGATGAAGATGACAGCTTCCACCACAACAACTTTGCATGGGGCAATGCCCGCGTGCGCCGCAAGACATTCTGGAGCGCCTCCTTGGAGGAGCGTTGGCGGAACCTGAAGTATGACCACATGAGCCGCCAGACAGGCTGCTGGAACTGCCCGAAGGCGTGCCACAATGTCATCAAGTGGCCGAACCGGCGCAGATTCTCGTACAAGTGCTACGGCAAAGACACCTACCATATGGCTTCCTTCCAGGAACTGGACTTTACCTACGAGATACTCGGCGTTTCGCAGGACCTGGGGTTTGATTCCTACTCAACCCCGCAGCTTATCGCTTTTGCGCTAGAGTTACTTGATGCCGGGATCCTGACGGAAAAGGATTTTCCGGGGATGCCCTCCGACACCAGGCAACGGTTCTATTATATGCTCAATATTATCGCGAACAGGGAAGGCATCGGAGATGTTCTCGCCCATGGTATTTCCGGTGCGGCTGCGATCATTGGTAACGGTGCTGAAAAATTCGATCACAACACCGTCAAGAAGTTCGAGCAGCTGCCGATAAAACTCGGCAAACTCAACCCCGCCTACTTCCTTATGATCGCCACCGGTGAGGATATGGCGATCACCCAGATTGAGGGCTCCTTCCCCCAGGACCCGATTGCTGATGACGAGATGAGGGAAGAGTTCATCAGGAAATGGGTCGCTGTTCCGGACAAGAAGTTCCACGAGTATTTCCGGCAGTGGAAGAAGCGTGATGAACTGCCGGCCAAGGCCATGATCGAAATTACCGATTGGAATGAGTGCATGCATTACCTGGATGATTCGTTGGGCTTCTGTGGATTCGTCTCTTCGTTCCGTGGTCAGTTTGGCGGCACCACCGGCTATCACGTGTGGAACATGCCGCAGATCATCACCCACGCGACAGGCTGGGAATTCGACAAAGACAGGCTCTGGGAATGCTTCCAGAGGAACCGGACACTGATCAGGGCCCTTAATAGCAGGTTGGGCCTGAGAAGATTCATGGAGCGGCCGCCGGAGGATCACTGGGCGGTCAGGAATGAAAAGTATGAGCAGCAGCTCTTGACTCAGTATTATGACTTCAAAGGGTGGACCTGGGATGGAATTCCCACCAAAGAAACCTTGGAGAAACTGGGCATGGGCTATGTGGCGGAAGACCTCATCAAGAGGGGCGTTCTGACCGGCAACGACGTCACGGCGCTCAACGATGACCGTGGCAAGGAACAGTTCAAGGAAGAAGTACTGCAGAAGGGGGCGTAACTGTGGACGACAACGGAAGAAAGACAAGAATAGTCAAAGAAATAAAGGTGGACACCAAGAAATGTGTCGGCTGCCGAGCGTGCGAGATCGCGTGTTCCGCCTTCCACGCCGTGCCGAAATACAGCTCGATTAACGCTGCACGCTCCCGCATCATGGTCATCCAGGACGAAGTGCAGGATATCTTTGTACCCATCAGAGCCGGCGACTATGCCCAGGCGGAATGTAACGGGAGAAACAAGTACGTGATTGACGGTAAAGAATACAGCGAGTGCACGTTCTGCCCGGCATCTTGCCCGTCGAGAGATGCCTTCAAGGAACCTGACTCAGGTTTGCCCCTTAAATGCGATATGTGTGAGAATGAGCCGCCTCTCGAAAAACCTATGTGTGTTGACGCATGCACGTTTGGTGCGCTGACCTACGAAGAAAAGGAAGAGGTAATGCCAGTAGCGCTGGCTGAAGAAAAACAAGAGAAGCGCGCGGAGATGAAGGTAGGGTTGGAAGTACTCATAAAGAAATACGGCCACAAGAACGTCATGGACGCTGTTGCCCGCATGGGAAAGAAAGGTTAAATGGAAACCGTAGCCCCCTTTAAAGAAGTCATAGATGAGGTAAAAGAGAAAGGCGGAGACGCCGTCAAGTTCTGCTACCAGTGCGGCAAGTGCGACACGGTCTGCCCCTGGAACAGGGTACGGAAGTTCTCTATGCGCAAGC
>DATKNH010000139.1 GCA_035541455.1 Syntrophorhabdales bacterium | reverse complement strand
TACCGAGAGCCTCTGCTGCGGCATGGGCGGCGGCAGGGTCTGGGCAGAGACGGAAAAGCATGAGCGCTTCTCCAACCTGAGAGTGGAACAGGCGCTCTCCCTCGGCGCAGAGGAGCTGGTGACTGCCTGTCCTTACTGCGTCACGGCGCTGGAGGACTCCAGGCTCGTGCTCAACCATGCGGATGATATACAGGTGAAGGATATAACGGAGATAGTGCAGGAAGTGATGTAGAGGAAGAGAGGCGTGCAGCACAGGAGGAATCAGCCAGATATGGCAGGTGTCGCAGCAGATGTGGTGTGCGACCGCTTCTCGGAGGAAAAATGGGTCAGAAGCCCTGCTCACGTTCCTATTGAAAGAGAGCTTACAATCTATGTCAATCTACGGGAACTGGTTACCATACTCTGCACGCCGACAAAGCAAAATTTTCTCGTGCTCGGCTTTCTTTATTCAGAGGGAATTATCTCGGGCATGAGTGATGTGATGATGATGCGCGTGTGCGACGAGGAGTCGGAAGTTGATGTGAGGCTGAGCAACCCTGAATTTGAATTGCCTGCGAAGCGGAGGCTCACCTCCGGGTGCGGCGGTGGCGCGAGCTTCAGGACAGATGCGCAGAGGGTCGAATCCGACATGGTCATTGCGCCCGGGGAAATACTTTCTTTGATGAAGCAGCTTCAGGAGCGGATGGATCTTTATCAGCTTAGCGGCGGCGTACACACTTCCGCTCTCTCTGACACAAAACATCTTCTCGTAGTGACAGAGGATATAGGGCGACATAATACACTGGATAAAATACAGGGCGAATGCCTTGCGACGGGAGTCTCAACGAAGGATCGGCTGGTTCTGACCACGGGTCGCGTGTCTTCAGAGATGTTGCTGAAGGCAGCACGCATGCAGACACCGGTTGTCGTTTCACGACACACCCCCACGGGCAGCGCTGTATCGCTTGCTCGTGACCTGGGCATTGCCCTGGTTGGCCGTGCGGCAGGGAGCCGCTTGACGGTTTATTCTCATCCGGAGCGGCTTGGCTGCTCTCTGAATTAAGTGAAATACTCCCGATTATCCGGGAAGATACATACGCTGAGGTGTAGAACGTGGAAAACGTAATAACGCTCAAGGAAAACATGCAGCAGCTCTGTAAGAATCTAGGGGACAATAATGTCGGCGATGTGATGGTCCTCGGTGGGGGTATCAGCGGCATTCAAGCCTCACTCGATCTTGCCAGCGCCGGTTTTAAAGTCTACCTGGTCGAGAGAGCACCGAGCATAGGCGGCCATATGGCCCAGCTCGACAAGACCTTTCCGACCAACGACTGCTCGATGTGAATACTCGCACCCAAGCTGGTCGAGGTCGGCCGGCATCCGAACGTAGAGGTACTCACCTACACTGACGTTAACAGTGTAGAAGGAACAGTCGGGAATTTTACTGTAACCGTCACAAAAAAGGCCCGCTACATCCTTGAAGATAAATGCACGGGTTGTACGACGTGCGTGGAATACTGCCCTGTAAAGTATCCAGATGAGTTCAACCAGGATATATCGAAGAATAAAGCCGTTCACATCTACTTCCCACAGGCGATACCCCTCGTGGCATATATCGATGAGAGCTGCCTCTACCTGAAAGAAAAGAAATGCCGTATCTGCGAGGCAGTCTGTAAGAACAACGCCATAGATCTGAAGCAGGAACCGGAGAAGAAAGAGTTAAAAGTAGGCGCCATTATACTCTCTGCCGGCCTCGAGCCTTTTGACCCAAGAGTGAGAGAGGAATACCACTACGGCGAGTACCAGAACGTCGTAACCAGCATGGATTTTGAACGGCTGCTCTCTTCCACCGGCGCGTACGGCGGCGAGATACTGCGCGCCTCCGATTTGAAACATCCGAAAAAACTCGCCTGGATTCAATGCGTAGGGTCGAGGCAGGTTCTGGAAGGCGGCAACAGCTACTGTTCGGCAGTGTGCTGCACCTATACCCAGAAACAGGTTATTCTGACAAAGGATCATCACCCGGAGTCAGAGTGCACGATTTTCCACAACGACGTGCGCTCCTACGGCAAAGACTTTGAACGGTACTACCAGAGAACGGAAAACCTCCCTGGCGTGCGCTTCTTCAGAAGCTACACGTCGATAGTAAGAGAAGACCCGGTCACCAAGAATGTCTTCGTACGGTATTCCACGACCGACGAGGGAGTGAAGGAAGAAGAATTCGACATGGTAGTGCTCTCGGTCGGACTCAATCCTCCTAAGGGCGCTGCGGAACTTGCAAAGCAATATGGCATTGAACTGAGCGATCATGGATTCTGCAAAGTCAACGAGGCCAACCCCATGGTAACCAACAGGCCGGGCATTTACGTGACCGGCGGTTTCCAGGGCCCTGTAGATATCCCCGAGTCGGTCTTCAGCGCAAGCGGTGCCGGCGCTCAGATCGGTGAACTCCTTGATTACAGGCGGGGAAATCTGACCAAGGAACGGATCTATCCCGAGGAACGGGATGTCTCGCAGGAGGAGCCGCGGATCGGTGTCTTCGTGTGCCATTGCGGCGCGAATATCTCAAGTGTCGTGGGCATTGCTGACACGGTGGAATATTGCAAGACCCTACCCTACGTGGTCCATGCCCAGAACCAGGTATTCTCTTGCGCTACCAACTCCGCCAAAGAGATCACTGACGTCACAAAGGAAAAGGGGCTCAATCGCGTGGTCGTCGCTGCCTGTTCCCCGAGGACCCTCGAACCTCTGTTCCGAGACACCCTGAGGGAAGCAGGGATTAATCAGTACTACTATGAAATGGCCAACATCAGAGAGCATTGCTCCTGGGTGCACTCCAAAGAGAAGGAAGAAGCGACAGAGAAAGCAAAGGACATTATCCGCATGTCGGTTGCACGGGCCTGCAATCTTGAGCCTCTGCAGGAATTTGACCTTCCCGTTGACAAACGGGCACTGGTGGTAGGAGGCGGCGTAGCCGGCATGACCGCTGCGCTCTCGATTGCCAACCAGGGCCACCAGGTCTATATCGTGGAAAAAGAGAAAGACCTCGGCGGCATCGCCCGGAAGATCCACACTACTCTCGACGGTCTCGATGTACAGGCCTATCTACGGGATCTCACCAAAAAAGTCTACAAACACCCGCAAATCCATGTCTATACGGATGCGACCATCACGGATGCGAGCGGCTACGTCGGCAATTTCGTGACAAAGGTAAAGTCTGACAGGGGAATGACCGAGATAAAGCATGGCGCAGCAGTGATCGCCATAGGCGCCGACGTGTACACACCTACCGAATATCTGTACGGGCAGGATGAGCGGGTCCTCACGCACCTCGAACTCGAAGAAAAGATCGCGCAGGGAGACGAAAAGGTCACGGGTGCCCAGAGCGTCGTCATGATCCAGTGCGTGGGCTGCAGGAACGAAGAGAGAAACTACTGCAGCAGACTGTGCTGCAGCGAGTCTGTAAAGAACGCCCTCCTGCTCAAAGAGAAGAACCCGAACATGGATATTTACGTCCTGTTCAGGGATATAAGAACATATGGCCTCAAAGAAGACTTTTACCGGGAAGCGGCAGACAAAGGCGTGCGGTTCATCCGCTATGAGCAGACGGCTCCGCCCACGGTCGAACCGGGCGAAGCAGAGGACGGCCGGTCTGTCCTCAAGGTGACCGCAATAGATTACGTGTTGGGGAAGAAGCTGGAACTGGATGCTGATATCCTTGCCCTCGCTGCCGCGGTGCTCCCTTCCGCGTCGACCAAGGAAGTAGCCAGCTTCTTTAAGGTAACGCTCAGTCCCGATGGCTTCTTCAAAGAAGCCCACGTGAAATTGCGGCCGGTCGAGTTCGCGACAGACGGCGTCTATCTGTGCGGGCTCGCGCACTATCCGAAGTTCATGCAGGAAACCATCAATCAGTCCTACGGGGCCGCTGGCCGGATATTGACGCTTCTCTCTCATGATACGGTCGTTGCCTCTGGTTCTGTGTGCGAAGTTGACGAGAACAAGTGCATTTCGTGCGGCGCGTGCATCACAGCCTGCACGTACGGCGCAATCGAGTTCTACGAAACACCTCAGGGCAGAAAGGCCAAAGTCAACCCTGTGCTCTGCAAAGGTGACGGCCTCTGCAACACCAAGTGTGCAACCAACGCCATACAGTTGAAGCACTACACGGATGACGAGGTGCTGAGCGAAATCGATGCGGCGGTAGTAGATGAAGAGACCGCGCGTGAGGTTGAAAAGGCCGTCGGAGGATAAGTACAGCCTATGAAGGGGGTGAGAAAGAATGAGCGTACCAAAGAAATTTAAGCCAAAGGTCCTGGGCTTCGTCTGCCACTGGTGAGCGTACGGCGCAGCTGACCTGGCTGGAGTTTCCAGACTGCAATATACAACCGAAATGAGACTCATCCGCGTCATGTGTTCCGGGAGAGTCGACCCGTCATTCATACTCAGGGCTTTCTCAAAAGGGGCCGATGGTGTGTTTATCGGTGCGTGCCATCTGAGTGAATGCAACTACATGACGCATGGGAATTACCACACACTCAACATGGTGCTTCTTCTCAGAAAAGTACTGGAGCATGTGGGCATCAACCCTGAGAGGCTGCGGATGGCCTTCATGTCGGGTGCTGAAGCAAACCTTTTTGCTGAGAACGTGAATAGTTTCGTCAAGAAGATAAAAGAGCTGGGACCCCTCGGCACAATTGAGGGATTGGACGAGGAGAAGCTGAAGTTCAAGCTTGAAACGGTGACGGAACTCATCCCGTACATCAGGCTTGTGGAGAGGGAGAGATTGCGGGCACCCGTGATGAGCGAAGAGGCTTATCACAAGTTCTACTCCAGCGATGAACTGAATAGATTGTTCAATCAGACCATCGTGGAAAAGCTCGCAATAGGACAGATCATCTCGCTGCTTCGCGAAAGGCCCCTGTCGACGGCAGAAATCGCCAAGAGCCTCGGCTTGAGCCCGTCGGAAGTATCAAAGTACCTGAACAGCTCATCCAGGCAACGACTGGTGAAGTACGATGAAAGCGAGAAACGCTATGCGCTCGCGTGAGGAAAGTCTATGAACAAAGAGAGAGTCGACCAGATCATTGATAAGCACAATGGCGAAGCCAGTTCGCTCATCCAGGTACTGCTTGACATCCAGGCAGAGAACAGCTGGCTTCCCAAGGAAGCACTGGAACGCGTTGCAGAACGCTTGCAGGTTCCCATGACCCGCATACAGCACATTGCCACCTTCTATAAAGCCTTCAGTCTGGTTCCGAAGGGACGGCATCAGGTGCATATCTGCATGGGTACCGCCTGCCATGTCCGCGGTGCATCCCGAGTGCTTGATACTGTCGAGGGGTTGACCGGCATCAAACCGGGCGAGACAGACCTGGATCTGAAGTTCTCGCTTGAGATTGTCAACTGTCTCGGCTGCTGCGCGCTAGGTCCTGTCATGGAAATCGACGGGAAAACGCACGGAAAAATGACGCCGGCCCAGACTGCCGACGTACTTAAAAACTACCAGTAAGGATACGTTATGTCGCGGATACAATCGCCCGCTGAATTGGAAGCATTAAGGGAAGAAATCCTCTCCAAGAGGGATCCGAACAAGCCTTGCATCACCCTCTGTTCCGGGTCTGCCTGCCACGCCTCTGGAAGCAGGGAAGTGGCAGCAAAGCTTGAAGAGGAGATCGAGAAACAAGGCCTCAAAGAACAGGTGGACATCAGGAAGACCGGCTGCCACGGTTTTTGTGAGCGCGGCCCCATCATCGTGATCCGTCCGGAAGAAATATGCTACTTCCAGATCAAACCGGAGGATGTCCCTGAAATCGTCTCCCAGACCATCAAGGAGAAGAAGATCATCGATCGCCTCGTTTACACCGATCCGGCTGCCAAAGAAAAAATCATTCATGAATCTGAGATCCCCTTCTACAAGAACCAGGGACGAATCGTGTTCGGCGCCAACATCAGTGTCGATCCGAAGAGTATCGAGGATTATCTGGCAATCGGCGGGTACAAGGCGTTAGCGAAAGCGCTCACCACGATGAGCGCCGATGCGGTGTTGCAGGAAGTGAAGAAGGCCAACCTGCGCGGTAGGGGCGGAGGCGGTTTTCCGGCAGGCGTCAAGTGGGAAGGAACCCGGAATGCTCCCGGCGATATCAAGTATGTTATCGTCAATGCTGACGAGGGCGACCCCGGAGCCTACATGGACAGAAGCTTACTGGAGGGCAATCCCCACGCAGTTCTCGAAGGACTGACCATCGGCGCGTATGCGGTGGGGGCGCATGAAGGCTACATCTACGTGCGCCAGGAATATCCGCTGGCCGTGGAGAACGTGAATATGGCTATCAAGATTGCCACGGAATACGGCCTTCTGGGGAAAAATATCCTGGGTTCAGGTTTTGATTTTGTGGTCAAGGTGCACAGGGGCGCGGGAGCGTTTGTGTGCGGCGAGTCAACCGCATTGATGACCGCTCTCGAAGGCAGGGCTGGAGAACCGAGACCAAAATATATCCGTTCTAACGTGGTAGGCCTCTGGGGGAGACCCAGCGTGCTGAACAATGTTGAAACGTGGGCCAATGTCCCTCTTATCATCAACAACGGCGCTGACTGGTTTACCCAGTATGGCACCGAAAGCAGTAAAGGTACCAAGATCTTCTCTCTGGTCGGGAAAATAACCAACACCGGCCTGGTGGAAGTGCCCATGGGCACACCGCTGCGCGACATCATCTACAAGATAGGCGGTGGCATTCCGGGCGGAAAGAAATTTAAAGCAGTGCAGACCGGCGGGCCGTCAGGCGGCTGCCTGCCGGAGGAGTCACTGGATTTGCCGGTGGGCTTTGATGAGTTGACCGCGGCCGGTTCCATGATGGGTTCGGGCGGCATGATCGTGATGGACGAAGACACCTGCATGGTGGACGTCGCCAGGTATTTCCTTGAATTTCTCACCGATGAATCGTGCGGCAAATGCGTGCCCTGCCGTGAAGGCATGCGGCAGATGCTGAAGCTTCTGACGAACATTACAAAAGGGAAGGGCAAAGAGGGTGATATCGAGCTTCTGGAGCAACTCGCGGAGACAGCCATTGAAGCTGCGCTGTGCGCCCTGGGCAAGAGTTCTCCCAACCCATTTCTGAGCACGCTGAAATACTTCAGAGATGAGTATGAGGCTCATGTGAAGGAGAAGCGGTGCCCTGCCCTCTCCTGCAAGGAATTGATTGCTTACTATATTGATCCGGCAAAGTGCAACGCCTGTACCACCTGTGCGAGGAAGTGCCCGTCCGATGCAATCAAAGGCGGCAAAAATCTGATCCACATCGTCGATCAGGAAAAATGCACCAAGTGCGGGACGTGTTTCGAGGTATGTCCTCCTAAATTCCGCGCCGTGACAAAAATATCGGGACAACCGGTTCCGCCTCCTGTTCCTGAAGAAGCCAGAACCATAGTCAGGGAGAGTAAACAAAAATGAGCGACATCCTCTTACAGATCGATGGAAAAGAAGTTAAGGCCAAGCAAGGGATGACCGTACTTGAGGCAGCGAAGAGCGCAGGCATAGCAATCCCTACTCTTTGTTACCATGAGAAACTGGAACCATTCGGCGGTTGCCGCCTTTGCATTGTCGAAGTGGAAAGTCGCGGCTCCACAAGACTTGTGGTCTCCTGCGTCTATCCGGCGGAGAAAAATATCATCGTAAGGACCAGGTCTGAGAAGATCGACAGAATCCGTAAAATGATCCTGGAGCTGCAGATGGCCCATGCTCCCGATGCGTTTATATTCGAGGATCTGGCTAAAGAGTATGGTGCAGATAAGAATCGCTTTGAAAAAGAACCCTCTTTTTGCATCCACTGCGGTCTCTGCGTACGCTATTGTGCCGAGGTCAAGAAGAAGAATGCCATCGGCTTTGTAGACCGGGGCATACGAAAAGAGATCGCCTTCGTCCCGGAAATAGCCGCCAAAGAGTGCTGGAACTGCAAGGAGTGTTTTCCGTTGTGTCCCACTGAGGCGCTCCAGGCGGCATACGTGCTGGTGGAAGCACTGGCGTTCCCCCGCGCTTCAGAATCCACAAAATAAATAAAGCGGCATTACATTAATCTTGTCGCGGAGGCTCGTATGGCCTCCGCGCGTCTCGCCTGCAGCACGTACGCAACACGTAACGTATCAGTATTTTTGCCCGAATTCCTCCTACCACGCTTCATAATTCGACTCTAATACATTCCACGAAGATGCCGATAATTACCATGTGGGCATCCTGGGGCTCAAGCAAAGTTTCATCTGAGCCGATAAGAAGGATTATGGAAAAGCTTTGCATCGTCAGGAGAAGAAAATCTGAGCCCGGGATAAGGTTCAGTGCGGCCGAAGGCCTGGTGCGTGTGGCAAGCGGATCAAGGACTACACCATTGGAGGCATCGAATACCATCTCTCTTGATTGGAATTACCCTTTGCGGGGCGACATCTCGACACCCGATGACCAGAAGCTCTCCATAGAGCTTACTCCTACGCAAGCAGATGTCGTCAAATCGCACGCCTATTTCAAGCTTCTCCTGGGCGGTGAGGCTGACGGATCAAGTCTCAACATACAACGTGCTGAAGACGGCGAGGTCACGTTCAATTTTTATTTCAAGCAGGTCTATCTGTCGAAGCTG
Source organism: Syntrophorhabdales bacterium (assembly GCA_035541455.1). Classification (NCBI taxonomy): domain Bacteria; kingdom Pseudomonadati; phylum Thermodesulfobacteriota; class Syntrophorhabdia; order Syntrophorhabdales; species Syntrophorhabdales bacterium. The sequence goes on along the minus strand of DATKNH010000139.1, from coordinate 3,448 downwards.
CTCACCATCCCAGATGTATGCGGGATGCTGCAGGTAAGTAAAGCCTTTCTGACAAGAATGGTCAAACAGGGCAAGCTGAAGAGCTACAAGATCGGCAAGCTGAGAAGGTTTTCACTGGAAGATATTCTCGCGCACCTAAGTGAAAGTGCGGAAGCTTGGCCGAAAGGGGGAAACAATGTACTATGAATACTGGGGCCTGAAAAAACCGCCGTTCGACAATGTTCCAGATCCTTCAATGTACGTGGAGTCACACGCTTCCGTCGAGAACACCATAGCAGAGACGCTTTTTGCCATAGAGGAGGGCAATGAATGCATTGCCGTCATCGTAGGGGATGTTGGTCTGGGCAAAACCCTTTCTCTCAGGCTCATCCTCGATAACCTTTCCCAGGAAAAGTATAAGGTCGCCTTCATAACAAATCCGGATATGTCGTTCGTGCAGCTCATGAGAGAGATAGTGGGCCAACTCACCGGGCAACCATGTGAAATCCAGAAACGTATTGACCTGCTGGAGATGTTCAATAAGATAATCTTTCAGACAGCTGACGAGGGTAAGAAAGTCCTCCTATTCATAGACGAAGCAAACGCGCTTCCTCCGGGGAATCTGGAAAGCCTCAGGCTTCTTACAAATATGCAGGAGGATCATAGAAATCTCTTTACCATAGTATTGGCAGGACAGATTGAGCTTGCACGCAGGCTCGAGAATCCCCGGCGTGCCAACCTCTTTCAACGCATCGGGACGTACTGCAGGATCGACAAGATTCAATCCCCAGAACTGATTAAGGATTACGTTGAAACCCGCCTCAGGTTGGCAGGCTGCGAAAGGAAGATCTTTACTGATGATGCCATCGACGTGCTGTGGGAGTACTCGGACCACGGCGTTCCCCGCCTTATTAATAAGATCTGCAAACTCTGCCTGAAGGCTGGAGAGACTAACGAATTTGAGCAGATCGATGGACCCACGGCAAAACAAATCGCAGAGCGGTTTCAGAAGCTCACCGGGCCGGCGCTTCAGAAGAGAAAGCCGCGTAAGCGCTTGTCGCCCAGCGCCACCCGGGAAAGCGGAGACTTCAAACAAGATGAAGAGCAACGTAGAGATGAAGAAATTCCCCAGGGCGTAGTTCTGAATCCACCCGATGTTCCTTCTGAGGTCGGGTTAGGATTTGTCGCCAGCAATGCGCCACTTGAGGAAGTACCTGCGGAAACAGCACCCCTGGCTGAAGCAGAGCCTCCACAGGCCGCAGAACCTGATACCGGAGCCCTCCGGGAGCAGATATCCAAGCCTGACTCCGAGGACGCGCGCACGGATCTGTACGAGGAGGCTACGCTTGGAAAATTCAAAATTAAAGTGGGCATCCCCCTGCAACTCCTGAAGATGGCCACATCCTCAACCCGGGAGAATCGCGCAAAGCTTGCTGGAAGCCTGGCCGCGCAGACCCTCGACAAGTATCCCCAGCTGACGAGTGAGACAGCTGTTGATCCCGTCGCCCTCTGGAGCGAAATAAGAAGCCTCATCCTGAACGCTTTTGAACGGGAAATAGCACAGGCCGAAGCCGATCAGGTCGCAAGCGCCGTCTAGTCACTACTACCGGCTGCGCGGTTCCTGCACCGTCTCAAACCGCACGATGGTTCATTAAAATCTGCTGCTCTCTGCTGTTGTTTCTATTCGTTCTAAAATCTGACGGGCGTTAGCATTTCTAGGATTCAGCGACAGGACAAACTGCAGCCTGTCGATTATGCCCTGCAGCTTTGTCTTGTCCGAGTGCCCTTCGCAAAGACGATATTCAAGGCTTGCAAGATTGCAGTGAGCTTCTTCCTGGACAGACTTGCAAATGATCGATTTTTTGTACATTTCAATGGCGTCATCGTAACGGCCAAGCCCCTCGTAGACGGATCCCAGGTTGTTGCATGCTTCAGCGTTCGTATCGTTGAGGTTGAGTACCCACTTGAAGCAGGCAACGGCTTCGTCGTACTGTCCGTTCTGAGCGTGCAGACTTCCCAGATTGAAGAGCGCCTTTACATGGCGGGGGTCTAAGTTCAAAACCTCCTGATATTCTGCCATCGCCTCATCAAAAATATCATGCCGGTCATAGAGAAGAGCAAGGCAGAAGTGAGCTGAAACAGATTCAGGATTTGCCTGGATCGCCTTCTTGTATTGCCGCATCGCGCCTTCGTAGTCGCCTTCCAGGTCGGCGACATGTGCAAGGTTTATGTATGCCTCCGCGTCGCTCGGATCGGCCTCCCGGGCGCGTTCGTACATCTGTCTCGCGCTGCCCAGTCTCTCCATTTTCTCATACACGTAGCCCAGATCGTTGAATGCGTCCGGGTTACCAGGCTCCAGTTCGGCAACCCGCGCAAAGCACCTCAAGGCCTCTTCATACTCTTCCCTTTCGAGGTGGATGAAACCAAGATTGGTCAGGGCGTCAACATAGTTGCTGTCAATCCGGAGACACTCCTTATACGCTTCAATTGCACGTTCGGGCAGGCCCTCGCTCTGCTCGAGCTGACAGGCTTCGACAAACCAATCGCGCGCAGACTTTTGCTCAGCCAATGCATCTACTCCATCGGGCCATTCTGACACACTCCCTAATCTAAATGATCGGCGAATCGCTAAAAAAGTTGAGGGGCAACTGGAACAGATTGGAGCAGGCAAGAACAAAAGAAGGTGGAGGTAACAGAAAGAGCAGCTAGACGAAAAATAATAAGGACCAATGCAAGGGTATCCGATCCCCTGCCTGGTCCTTACCTTAGCCTTTGTTTTAGTTTTATCTCAACCTGCTTCTTCTTTTACCTGTCTCTTTTCTTACCTGTTCTTACTCACTTGCTCTTTGAAGCCAAAAATACCAAAAATAGGGTTATCCACTAGCCCTTGATATTACTCACAATCCGCCAATTGACGTGGCTTTTCCGCTATTCATTGTGTCGGTGATCGTCGGTGTTTTTTGCGATTCCCTATGAGGCACAGGCACAATTACGGGCACAAACGACAGGCCCGGGGAGGGGGAGAAATCCCCTTCCCTAGCTTTCCAATGCCAACGGATTCACCGTATTAACTTCTTCCTGTAACACGCTAGCGGAGGATACCAAATGAAGTTTGAAAATTGCGTCTGATAATGTTGGTGTCCATCGGCCTAAGTACCCGACCAGCAGACCAGTGATGGGAGTAAATTCAGGATTTAGTTCTACAACCATTTTACTGTTAGCTAAATTTCAAAACCGGACTGTCTGAGAATCAAAACCGGACTCCTCTATGGTAAGGTACCGTGCAGTGCACAGTATCCAGAGAGGAGATGATATGTCGAGACAGTTACGCAACAGATTAAGCGACGAACAAGTTGAAGCGATTCTGAACAGATATGTGGAAGGAAAGCTGAGCGCGGGTCAAGCCCAGGATGTGCTGGGGCTGAGTCGCAGCCAGTTCTTCGAGTGGGTGAAGCGGTATAAGGAAGGT
>DATKNH010000138.1 GCA_035541455.1 Syntrophorhabdales bacterium | reverse complement strand
GCTTAACGTGCTCTCACTCGGGAGGTACGGATCGGCAAGAGTAGATTGAAGCCGCAAAGAAGATCGTTTGTCTATCTCGTTGTTAAACTTTCTGGTATAATACCGATTTGCGTTCAAGATGCATACCGAGGCGCGCCGAGGCCTGGGCTGCGTTTGTACCAACAGTTCTAGCCGGGTACCCGCGAGCTGCCAAACTCTCCATTCGCGGGTGGCAGGAGTAAGAACAGGCTGAAGGGCAACAAAGGTAGGCGCTTGAAGGTTAATCGGTATATCCCAAAATGCGCTTTATTGCCGACTTACACATTCATTCAAGCTACTCCAGAGCCACCAGTGCAGAGATGGTGCCTGAGAGCATCTGGAAGTGGGCCCAGCTGAAGGGCATCACTCTTATTGGTACCGGAGACTTCACCCATCCCGGCTGGTTCAAAGAATTGAGTGAGAAGCTTGAGCCCGAGGGGAACGGTCTTTTCAGTCTGAAGAGAGAATACCGGTCAGACAACATCACAGAGTCCTGCAGAGCTGATGTCTTTTTTCTCCTTTCGGTTGAAATAAGCTGCATCTATAAGAAAGGCGACAAGACGCGCAAAATTCACTGTCTCGTCCTTCTGCCTGATTTGCAGAGCGCTGCAAGGTTTAACCTGGCCCTCGCCAGGATCGGCAATATAACGTCGGATGGAAGGCCGATCCTCGGGCTTGATGCCAGGGAACTTCTAAGGATTGCGCTGGATGCCTCGGATCAGGTTATGTTCATCCCGGCTCATGCGTGGACGCCTCATTTCTCTGTGTTCGGCGCTGCATCCGGATTCGATTCCCTCGACGAATGCTTTGAGGAGTTGACGCCGCACATCCATGCAATCGAGACGGGACTCTCGTCAGACCCGGCTATGAACTGGCGCCTCTCAGCCCTGGATGAGATCACGCTCATCTCAAATTCCGACGCGCACTCAGCGCCCAAGATGGGCAGGGAGGCCAATATCTTCGATACGGATCTTACGTACCGGGCGATCAAAGAATCGATTACTACCCGCAGAGGTTTTCTCGGCACCATCGAGTTTTTTCCTGAAGAGGGGAAATATCACTATGACGGTCACAGAGCCTGCGGCGTGCGCTACTCTCCTCGCGAAACCAAGAACAACGAGTACCGCTGCCCTGTCTGTGGCAAGCGGCTCACGGTCGGCGTGATGCACAGAGTTGAGGTCCTGGCGGACAGAGAGCCCGGATTCAAACCGCCAGGAGCGCCCCCGTACCATTCGCTCATCCCCCTGCAGGAAGTCCTGGCTGAGGCCCGTGGCGTCGGTCCAAACAGCAGGTCTGTCAGGGAAGAGTACGACAATATGCTGGCAAGGCTCGGCAATGAATTTAGCGTGCTCATGGAGGCACCGCTTGGAGAGATCGAGCGTGTGATGTCACCTCTTATCGCAGAAGCCATAGGTCTCATGCGTGCCGGCAAGGTGCAGATCAACCCGGGCTATGACGGTGAGTACGGCGCGATCACGATACTCGGAGACAAGAGGCGCAACACGATCAAAGGGCAGGGTACACTGCTTTAATGGTGATTCGCCTTCACGCGGACACGTTCACTATCGAGCCTTTGTATGGCACCTCACTTGATGAAGTAGCCTGCAACCCTCCACGTGCCATCCTTTTCCTTCATAGTCGTGACCGTTTCGACTGCTGATTTCTTGTTCTCAAAAGATGTCTGATATTGAATCACGACGTACTCTCCGTCAGGCGCTCCTGGAAGCGAAGTCTGATACGTTTTGCTCTTGAGTTTTCTTGATACCATGTTTCCCAGGGACTTTCTTACCGCTTGAAGGGATTGTTCCCATTGCTCCTGCCTGACGGCGGCTTTAAAATAGTCTGCAGCCTCATTCCAGCTTTCAGCATACTTACCGCTGTCGACGACCTTCAGCCAGCGGTCCGTCGCACTGACGGCCGCCGACTCTGCTCCTTGCGAAGCCGCCATAGCGGACCCGCACCATACGATCATGCACGCAGCCAGTACAGCCAACACTCTCCAGATCATAGTGTTACCCTCCTCGTTTCATCTGTTATCGGTCGAAGCGTTGCGCAATCTTAGCCTTCAGCCACATATAAGGGAAGAACATTGATACATGCTGCTGGTATTCGATGTACGTGCTGCCGAACTCACGGACAAGCTTTCGCTCTTCCAGAATCGAGCCAACAATGAAATAGGCCGTGATCACGAGGTTGGTCAGCACTGTAGAGAGACTCAGATCTCTCGCCCATACGACCATTATGCCTGCGGCATACCATGGATGGCGGATCGCGCACAGGATCCCTGTCATGTCGAAGGCATCATCTTCGGAGAGGGTAGGGTTTATCTCGCCGGTCCTCACCTGCCGTATGCCAAGGAACTGCGATATGTTGTAATGTTTCGCACCCGCGATGAAGAGAACGAGGCCGGCTATAAGCAGGAAGCATTGCAGTAGCACCAACGCTCCGTGCCAGCGAAAGACCGGTGTTCCCTCAAGGAGAATGGAATAGTAGACCGGGGGGAGCAGAGTTACCAGGGCGAGGCTGTTATAGAAGAGCCGGTAAAATCGGTAGCGGTTGCCCAACCGTTTCTTCACGTATTCCGTGACAGGAGCAGCTATCATCCCGCTGTGGAGTGCGCACCAGAAAACCCACAAGAGAATCAGGAGGAGGTACTTCATGCTTGCAACCTTTTTAGAAGCGTTAAAAAAGAGTGCCCTTGCCTGAAGGCGATCTTATCACAGTCCTGAAGCGCCCACTACTCAGACGCAGGCAGGATCGGGATCTGAAGGGCGTTTGCAGGAATAGTTCCGGTGAGAGTCTTGAGGAATGTCAGTATCTCCTCGACCTGTGTCTTAGCAAGGTCCTGCGCAAGCTGAATCCTGCCCATAATCCAGACGGCATCGCGCAGGTGATCGACCGACCCGTCGTGGAAATAGGGCGCGGTTTTTTCAACGTTGCGCAGAAGAGGAACCTTGAAGACGTACTTGTCCTCCTCTTTCTTTGTCACGGTATATCGTCCTTCATCGATATCCGTGCTTTTCGTATACTTCCAGTAGGGTTCGACGACGCCGAACTTCTGGTACATCTGTCCGCCGACATAAGGGCTTGAGTGGCAATCGCCACATCCCACCTGGATGAAGGTTTGAAGACCTTTTTGTTCCGGCCCGGTCAGGCTTGCGTTGTTGCCCTTCAAGAACAGGTCGAACCGGGAGGGTGTAACGAGCGTTCTTTCATAGGCACCGATAGCTCTCGCGAAGTTATCCGCGGTCACCGACTCTTTTTCGCCTGGAAATGCTTGTTGGAATAAGACAGTATATGCCACGATCTCTTTGAGCTTCTTTTCGGCTGCTTCATAGGATGGCATGCCAAATGAGGGCGGCCCTATGAGCGCTTGCTTGGCCTGATCTTCAACATTCTTCCTGTTGCCGATCCAGTGGGCCGATATCTGGCCGGCAGTGTTGAGAAGAGTGGGTGCGTTCCTCGGGTTGACTTTGCTGTTGTTGCCAATTGATTTCTTGAGGCCGTCGGCTAAATACAGGCCCACGGGGTGGCACCGCGCGCAGCTTACCGTACCGTCTACAGAAACCCTCGTTTCATAAAAAAGTATTTTTCCGAGAGCAACTTTCTCAGGCGTGACCGGGTTGTCCTGGGATGCGATGACTTCGGGAAGCGGACCAAAGACCTGTTTTGCGCGGGCGAGTATGCTCCCTGCGTCATCGGTACCGGCCGCCGAGACGAAAGCTGCGGCAAGAATAATCGACAGGATCACCGCCGCAGCAGCACCTGCTTTTAGTGCGTGCATCATGACTCTTCTCCTTTGTTTCCAGTTTTGACAGGCACTCAAACACGTGCTGTAGTAACTAATAACCCCTAACCGGCAGAGAATCAAGCTGCTTCTTCCTTCTTCTTTACAGGTGGTGCCGTTGGGGTTATACTGCATGACGCATTACGCGCGAACGAAAGCCCCGATAAAAGGGCTCGGAGCCAAAAGGAGGAGTTTATGTTCAAGAAGATCGATCACGTTGAAATTACCCCGAGTGACATGGAGCGGACCATACGTTTCTATACAGATATTTTCGGCTTTACGGTGAAGATGCGGAAGAAAGTAGACAGTCCGCCCCTTGAGGAAGTCTGTTTCATGGAATTGGGTGGCACAGTCCTGGAGCTGGTGGCTGTGAAGAATCCTGCACCGCCCTCAAAAGTGCCGCAGGTTGGCTACCGTATGATGGCAATCGAAGTGGAAGATATGGACAAGGCGGTAGAATACCTGAAGAGCAAAGGAGTGGAGATCTCCATGCCGCCTGTGAGTTTGGGTCCGTCGAAGCGCGGCGAGATAAAAGATCCCGACGGTCTCATCATCGAAATACGCCAGTGGTAGAGCTTTAGACCCACCCGGATTCTACTGATCTTTTTCCAGGCTGGGCAGCGTGCCAGCACCGCCACAGGAGTGGTAGCCCAATTCCAGCGCGGGAACTCGTAGATCCCTCGCCTGATGGCCGATAGGGGGATAGCGCAGCATAGCTCGCAGTGCGGCCGTCTTCCTGTCGTCGGGCAGGGCAGCGCGCGCGATAGCACAGCCGGCCCAGGCATCCGCCCGCACTTCATGATCCCACGAACCGGGCATCCACGTTACGTTCAGCCGCCTGTCGACAACATGGCCCACCTCGTGCGCAAAAAGTCCGAATATGGCGCCATTGCCTATACTGCTGTCGATCGACTTCAGGAACTGCGGGTTGTACACGATTTTAGCCGAGCCGTCCTGCGCAGTGACCGTGAGGAGATTGCCCGCGGTGGGGTTGCGAAAGAGGGCGATGTTGCAGGTGCCGCCGCAGATCACGTTAGCGACTTCACGTGCGATGCGGAGTGCATCCGGCGAGGCATTCCCATCCGATTTGGAATCGTAATAGACATCGGCTCCGAGGGAGCAGACTAATTCGGCCCTGGCAAGCGTTGCCAGCAGTAACGAAAGGCCCAGGCAGCACACTATCCCGGTCGCTGCTCGCACTGTCGTTGCTCCCTCACTTCCCCTGCCTCGTGATTCTTTGATGCGTCTATTCCCCGAGGCAATCATCCGTCCCTAAAGAGTATCGACGCTCGCCGCAAAAAGCAATAGCACGGACGACTAACAGGCTGAGAAAGAGTTCTAGGTGGGTTGACCCCTGCTTGATTCCGGCAGTTGAAGAATATAGAATTGAACATGCGACTTTGGCTGGCAGCGTTACTTGTGGTTACTGTCCTCACAGGGACGGCTTTCGCTGACGTGTACTACTGGACTGACGAGAAGGGGGTCCAGTATTACACCACAAGCCTCGACTCCATCCCGGAACGCTACCGACCTATGGCGCAGCTGCTTTCTCTGTCAACGGCTCCTCCCGCGCCGCCGGATTTGCCCGCCCCGCCCGCAAAGAAGGGCTCAACAACTATACCCTTCGTGCCGGGTTCGCCCGTCCTGGTGAGCGTTAAAATCAACGGCGCAGGGCCCATCACCCTGATCCTTGATACAGGCGCTGATCATACGCTTATCTCCCCGTCAGTCCTTGCGCGACTTGGTGTTTCTGCCGAGGCGGCGTACCGCGGAGTCCTGAAAGGCGTGACCGGGACTCAATACGCAAGCGCTTTCTGGGTTTCCTCGCTGGAGGTGGGCGAGGCAGCGGCAGGACCTCTTCTGGTTATTGCCCACGATGCGGGGCTTAAGAATGCAGACGGTCTTCTGGGTCGTGACTTTCTGATCAACTTCAACGTGACCATTGACCCGAAGGAACGTGTGGTTACATTTACTCCGAACAACTAATTGGGGAAGAGCAGAGGCAGCCGGTCGGCAACGAGGAACCCGTCGAGGGTTGGCATGACGCGGCCATTCTCCAGCCTGATCAGACCGGATTGCAAAAGGGGAGAGAGGGCAGATTCCGGGCGTGAGGCATCACAGGTCTCCGCAAGGAGGAGGCCATCCCTCGTTCTCATCCCCAGGTAGACTCTTTCAAGATGGAACTGCTCCTCTGTGAGAACCTCTGATCCTTCGACAGGCTTCACTGATTTTTCAAGAGCGCGGCAATACTCTTTAACCGAACGGGTATTCCACCAGCGGCGTCTACCGTCAAAGGAGTGGGCTGAAGGGCCGAGCCCGAGATAGGGAACGTGTCGCCAGTACTTGCTGTTGTGGCGCGAGCGCGATTTCTCGCGTGCGAAGTTGGAGATCTCGTAATGGATGAAACCATGCTCTTCCAGCAAACGGGACGTGAGCAGAAAGAATCTTCTCTCTGTCTCTTCGTCAGCAGGAATGACGCTTCCTTTCTGTTTCAGCCTGCCAAAAGGCGTGCCTTCTTCGAATGTCATCTGGTAGCACGACAGGTGAGCCGGACCGAGCTTAAGCGCGCGCTGCAGCGTTTCGATCCAGCTCTCTTCCGTCTGGCCGGGGATGAGGCAGATGAGGTCTATGCCGATGTTCTCAAAGCCTTTGGAGCGCGCAAGCTCCACGGCCGCTTCAGCATCGTACGCCGAGTGTCGCCTCTTCAAAGTGCTGAGTTCGGCATCGTTGAATGACTGGGCGCCGATGCTCAATCTGTTCACGCCGCACGCCCGGAGCGCTGCGAGCTTCTCAGCGGTCAAGTCTTCAGGGTTGGCTTCGACCGTGATCTCGATATCGTTCGCGAAGGTGAAATGATCGCGCAGAAATGAGCCGAGTTCTCCGAAGGTACCATCAGGGAGAAGTGTAGGGGTTCCCCCTCCGAAGTACAGTGAATCGAATACGGAAAAGTGCTCCCGGTATAGGAGGGCTTCCTTCTTCAAGTTGCCGAGCCAGGAATCGACGAGGGAGAGGGCAGGGGTCGAGTAAAAGTCGCAGTAAGGGCACTTTGCCCGGCAAAAGGGAACGTGGATGTACAACCCGGGGAGGTCTGTTGAATTATTCATTGATCCTCGCGGGAAAATCTCAAATCTTAATATCTAAATTCTAAACAATATTCCAATATTGAATATGGAAAATGAGACACGGCGATCGTAGTCTTCCTAATTTGGAAATTTGGTGATTTGATATTGTTTAGATATTGGAATTTAGATATTAGAATTTGCTTCATTCGTCATCTACTTTCAGCGCGGCCATGAAGGCGCTTTGCGGTATCTCTACAGCGCCGACAAGCCTCATGCGCTTCTTGCCTTTCTTCTGCTTCTCCAGCAGTTTGCGTTTGCGGGTGATGTCTCCGCCGTAGCATTTGGCGGTTACATCTTTTCTGTAAGCTGAAATGGTAGATCGGGCAATGATCTTGCCCCCGATCGCGCCCTGGATGGCGATCTTGAACTGCTGCCGTGGTATCTCGTTCTCCAAACGGTCGCACACTCTCACCGCGCGCTCTCTGGCGCGGTCGCGGTGTACCATGATCGAAAGCGCATCTACGCGCTCGCCGTTCACCAGAATGTCGAGCTTGACCAGATCAGCCTCCCGGTAATCTATGATCTCGTAATCGAAGGAGCCATATCCCTGGGTGACGCTCTTGAGGCGATCGTAAAAATCGAAGACAACCTCGGCGAGGGGCATATCAAAGTTAATCTCGACGCGCCCCGGCGCCGGGTAGCTCATGCGTGAATTGACGCCGCGCCGGTCCATGCAGAGTTTCATGACGGCCCCCACGTAACGCTCGGGAATAAAAATAGACGCGCGGATGTAGGGTTCCTCCGATTTCTGGATATCGATCGGGTCAGGATAGTACTGCGGGTTGTCGACCATCACTACTTCGCCCTCCCTGAGGGTAAAGCGGTACTGTACGCTGGGAGCCGTCAGGATGATCGACTGATCGAACTCCCGTTCAAGGCGCTCCTGCACGATCTCAAGATGGAGCAGGCCGAGAAAGCCGCATCGAAATCCCTGCCCTAACGCTGCGGAAGAATCTTTGGTGTAGACCAATGCCGCATCATTCAGTTTGTATTTTTCCAGCGCCTCGGCGAGTGACTGGTAGTCGTCTGCGGCGATCGGGTAGATTGATGAGAAGACGACCGGCTTTACGTCTTTGAATCCGGGCAGAGGCTGCGCTACGGGGTCGCGGTCCAATGTTATCGTGTCGCCGATGCGCGTGTCGGTCACTGTCTTTATGCCGGCGATGATGTAGCCGACCATGCCAGCGGTGAGTGCCTCGCGCGGCTCACGTGAGAGACGGAAGAACCCGACCTCCTCTACTTTGTACGTGCCGCCCGTGGACATGAGCTTGATCACGTCCCCCGGCCGCACTGATCCGTCGAAGATCCTGCAGCTCACGATCGTGCCCCGAAACTGATCGTACTGCGCGTCGAAAATGAGGGCGGAGAGCGGTTTCTCCGAATCCCCTCTGGGAGGAGGTATGCGCTCCACGATTGCCTGGAGGATCTCCTCGATGCCTACTCCTTCTTTTGCCGAAGCGAGAATAGAGAGCTCCGCATCGAGGCCCAGTTCACGGTCTATTTCGTTTTTGACCCCTTCGATGTCGGCGGAGGGAAGATCGATCTTGTTGATGACCGGAATCACCACGAGGTCGTGCTCCATTGCTGCGTACAGGTTGGCGAGCGTCTGCGCCTCCACTCCCTGGGACGCATCCACGAGGAGCAGCACACCCTCGCATGAGGCGAGAGCGCGGGAGACTTCGTAAGAGAAGTCGACATGGCCCGGTGTGTCTATAAGGTTCAGTTCGTATTCTTCGCCATTCTTACCTGTATAGGGCAGGGCCACGGTTTGACTCTTTATGGTAATGCCGCGTTCGCGCTCGATATCCATGTTGTCCAGTATCTGATCGCGGAACTGACGGTCATCCACCAGGTGCGCGTACTGGATGAGACGGTCGGCAAGCGTGGACTTGCCGTGGTCAATGTGGGCTATGATGCTGAAGTTTCTTATCTGCTTCATCTATACCGATTTACCTTTAAGCGTATACCTTCGTTGCCGTTCGACCTGAGCTTCAAATCCGAATATTTAATATCTAAATCCTAAACACTCTAATCCCAAATGTTCAAAACAGTGGGGGATAATTGATGCCAGGCTCATTTTGAATTTTGGTCATTCGAGATTGTTTAGAATTTGGAAATTAGGATTTAGCATTTCTCTTTTCTGTTTCCTCGGTCTTCATCTTAAATGCAAATCGGTACACGCTAACCATGGCCCCTTTTCTTGTCAGTTGAGTTTCAAGCGATGTCTTGAAGAGCAGACTAGTATAGCGTATTTTACTGAGCCGGTAAAGCCGCGCAGGCAAGCGCTCATCTTTCTGGCGTAGCGGTCGTCCAAGTCACGTTCTACGTAACGGTCGTCCGAGCGCAGCGGACGTCTCTCGGTTTACTTCCTGTCTGCCTGTTCTATGGTAATCTTGTTGCCTTTGATGTAGCGATTCTTCATCATCGAAAGCACTTCATGCGCGTACTCCTTCGGCACCTCCACAAAAGTATGGCGCTCATGTATATCGATCTTGCCTATTAACTTGCCGGGCAGGCCTGTCTCGCCGCTGATTGCACCGACAATATCTTTCGGGGCGACCTTGTGATGGCGGCCCACGTTAAGATGCAGCCTTAGCGTGCCGCCTGAAGATTGGGGTTCAGCAATTTCCCCGTACGCGCCCGACTGTTCCTTCCCTTCTGTGACCAACAGCATCTTGAGCAGCGCCGCAGCTATGTCCAGGGCAGAGTAATCTTCTGTTATCAGTCTCTCGATGAGGCTGGAGTATCTTTCCAGCTCTCCTTCCTCGATACGCTCTTTTATGCTCTCAAGGAGCGTGACCGCCCTTGTTTCCTCGACTTCGGCGAGCGTCGGGATGGGGTGACGGGCAATCTTCACGTTGGCAAACCGCTGTATCTCCCGCAGTCCGTGGACCTCTCTCCCTACCACGAAGGTGAAGGCGTAGCCTGCTCTGCCCGCGCGGGCGGTGCGGCCGATTCTGTGAACGTAGTATTCTTCGTCCCTGGGCAGATCGTAGTTGAAGACGGCCTCGATTCCTTCAACGTCGATACCCCGCGCTGCCACATCTGTCGCTACAAGAATCTCAATCCGCGCTCTCCTGAATTTTTCCATGACGCGATCGCGCTGAGACTGTGTCATGTCGCCGTGCAAACCTTCGGTCTGGTAGCCGCGGGCCTGCAGTTCCATAACAACATCGTCCACCTTTTTCTTGGTGTTACAGAAGACAAGGGAGAGCTTGAGATTGTACATATCGATGAGACGGCTCAGCACGTCCGGTTTCATGCCTTCCCTCAGGTCGAAATAAAACTGCTGCACGGCTGGAACGGTCAGTTCCTTGTGCACAACCTTGATGAGCTGCGGTCTTCTCATGTACCTGTTCGTGAGATCGAGGATCGGTTTGGGCATGGTGGCAGAAAAGAGGAGGGTCTGTCGTTCAGAGGGAATAGTCTCGAGAATTGTTTCAACATCTTCTATGAATCCCATGTTGAGCATCTCGTCGGCCTCGTCCAGCACAAGGATCGCGACGTTGTCGAGCTTCAGCGTGCCGCGGTTGATGTGGTCGATGGTGCGGCCCGGCGTGCCGATGACGACGTGGACACCTCCCTTCAGCGCGCGTATCTGCCGCTCTATGGGCTGGCCTCCGTACACCGGGAGTATCTGTATATCTCTTTTGTATCGGGAGATCCGCTTCAATTCTTCGGAAACCTGCACTGCGAGTTCTCTTGTCGGGCAGAGGACTATTGCCTGCACATGCTTGTTTCTCGGGCGGATCCTCTCGATAATGGGAATGCCGAATGCTATGGTTTTACCGGTCCCTGTTTGTGCCTGCCCCACAATATCCTTGCCTTCGAGGATAGGCGGAATCGCCCGGGCCTGGATCGGTGTGGCCTCTTCAAACTCCATATGGTCGATAGCTTTCTGCAGTTCCTTTGAAAGCGGCAGGTCTTGGAATCTCAGTGTGTCCATGGCTGCTATATTCCTTTCGTTCAAATCTTAATACCGATCCGCCTTGAAGTACATACCTGTACTGGGTGGAGCGTTTGATTCAAATTCGCATATCGAACATCTAAACCCTAAACGAATCCAAGTATCAAAATGTACCAAACTGTAGATTCTGGCTGACTTCCCGTTTCGTTGTAATGCGTCTTAACCCCTAACTCGGAACTCGCAACCGTCCTTCGCAAATAAATGGCACGCCACCTGGTGTCCAGGCTCGACCTCCACAAACTCGGGTCGACGTTTGCTGCAGGCCTCTTTCGCTTCAGGGCAGCGGGGATGGAAGCGGCAGCCTTCCGGCGGGTCAACGGGCGAGGGGACCTCGCCCCTGAGCGGCACCTGTTCAACACGACTGTCCGGGTCTGGTACAGGGCAGAGAGGAAGAAGAGCTTTGGTATAAGGATGACAGGGGTGATCGAAGAGTTGCGCCCGATGGGCCAGCTCCACGACTGTCCCCAGATACATCACGGCGATCCGGTCACAGAGGAAGCGCGCGGCCGAGAGATTGTGTGTGATGAAAAGGTAGGCAATGTTCATTTGCTGCTGGAGCGATTTCATCAGATTGAGTATCTGTGCCTGGATCGACATGTCCAGGGCGCTGGAAGGCTCGTCTGCCACGATCAGGCTCGGGTAAAGTATAAGTGCCCGCGCTATGGCAATCCGCTGTCTCTGCCCGCCCGAGAACTCGTGCGGAAATCGCTTCTGGAAAGTGGGCTCCAGGCCGACTTTTTCCATGGCATCGATACAGCGCTCTTCCCTCATACGGGCATCCCGTATCCCGTGGGAACGAAGGATTTGCTGCAACATCGCACCTATCGTGAGCCGGGGGTTGAGAGATGAATAGGGGTCCTGAAAAATGATCTGCATGCGTCCGCGCATCCTGCGTAATGGCGAGGTGGCAAGATGACACAGGTCTTTCCCGTCGAAAAAGATGATACCCGACGTGGGTTCGTAAAGCCTGAGGACCGTTCTTCCCAGCGTAGTTTTGCCGCACCCGCTTTCTCCCACAAAACCGAGAACCTCACCTGGATTCAGCTGGAAACTGACACCATCGACTGCTTTGAGAACCTTGACCTCACTGAAACCTTTCTTTATGTAGAAATATTTCTTGAGGTCGAGCACGGAAAGCAATGGATAGGTCTGATTCATGCGTTCTCGGCCTCCTTCCCGTTGCTACGTGCGAAACAGGCGACCCAATGACCTCTCTCCTCTTCCTGTAATGTTGGAATCTCGTTGCTGCAGATGCTTGTGGCGCTGCTGCACCTCGGGTGAAACCTGCAGCCCTGCGGCGGGTTAACGAGATCAGGCACTGCGCCGGGAATAGAATTGAGAGCTTCCCGATCGCAGTCGAGACGTGGACTTGCGCCGATAAGAGCGCGGGTATAAGGATGGCGGGGTTTCAGGATCAGGCTTCTGATGTCCGCGTATTCCACTATCTTGCCGGCATACATGACCGCCGCAAAGGTGCAAATCCAGGAGAGCACACCAAGATCGTGCGTGATGAAAAGGAAGGAAGTCTTCCGCTGGCTTCTCAGCTCGTTCAGAAGGGTTATAATCTGGGCCTGTGTGGAAACGTCCAGTGCTGTGGTGGGCTCATCGCAGATGAGAAGATCAGGCTCACAGGAAAGGCCGATCGCTATCATCACGCGCTGCAGCATGCCGCCGGAGAGCTCGTGCGGGTACTGCGTGAGTATTCGCGCCGGATCAGGAATCTTGACAGACTGAAGAAGATTGAGCGCTTTATCCCTTACGGTGCTCTGTTTTCCTCCCTGGTGGAATCGTATGGCTTCTTCGATCTGGCTGCCGATCGTGAAGGAAGGGTTCATCGAGGTGGACGGCTCCTGGAAGATCATGGCAATTTTTTTACCGCGGATTGAGCGCATCTCTTTTTCGGTGAGCTGCAGCAGGTCTTCGCCCTTGAGCAGTATCCGGCCCGAGATTATTTTACCCGGCGGGTCGGGGACGAGTCTCAGGACGGAGAAGGCGGTCATGCTCTTGCCTGAGCCTGATTCGCCCACAAGCCCGACGCTCTCGCCCGTGCCTATGGTCAGGTTAACGCCATCGACCGCTCTTACGACGCCCTGGTCGGTGAAAAAGTACGTCTTCAGATCAATAATCTCGAGGATCTCGTTCCTTGTCACCGGGCGGCTTTCCTTTCCTTTACACTTTAAACGTTACACCTTAAACGCCCTTCTATGTCTTTAGCTTCGGGTCCCACGCGTCACGCAGGCCGTCACCAAATGCATTAAATGCAAAGACCGTAATCATGATCATGAGGCCGGGGAACAGAGAGTAGTAGGGATACGTGCGCAGGTACTTCTGCCCTTCGCTGATCATCAATCCCCACGATGAAGCAGGAGGCTGCATCCCTAATCCCAGGAAGCTCAGGATCGCCTCAATCATTATCGACGTGGCAATGCCGAGAGTTGCAACGACGATCAACGGCGCCAGGACGTTGGGCAGCACGTGCGTAAAGATAATGCTCGTGGGACCGATACCCGATGCCTTTGCTGCCAGGATGTACTCCTTCTCCTTCACCGAAAGAACGGATGCCCTCACGATCCTCGCATATTGTGGTACCGACACGACCCCTATGGAGAAAATCACCGTGGTGAGGCTGGGGCCCCACACCGCGACCAGGGCCAGAGCCAGAAGCGCGGGAGGAAAGGCCCAGACCACGTCAAGAATACGCATGATGATAATGTCCACGAAACGCCCGAAATATCCGGCAAAAAGACCGGCCAGGCCTCCCACGAGCGCGGCAATAAGCACGGAGCCCAGCCCCACAAGAAGGGAGACACGCGTTCCGTAGATTACCCTGCTGAAAAGATCGCGCCCCAGGTGGTCGGTGCCCATGGGATGGGCAAGGGAGAGCGGGGCCAGAGAGCTTCCAAATTCCATCTGGTAAGGATCTTTCGGAGCAAGGAAGGGCGCGAAGATCCCCACAAATACCAGGACGGCCAACACGATCACCCCCACCAGGGCCATCCGATGTTTTCTGAACCGTCTATAGAGTTCAATCATTCGGTTCTTCCCGCGCTCACCCTTTTCTTGTGTCGTACCGTATGCGTGGATCAAAGAACGTATACGAGAGGTCCACGAGCAGATTGACTATGATGAAGATAACTGCGACGATCAGCACCACACCCATGACCACGGGATAGTCCCGCTCCATAATGGCATCGTAGGCGAGCGCCCCCATGCCGGGCCAGCGGAAGACCACCTCAATCACCAATGCACCACCCAGAAGCCTGGAAAGCTGAAGCCCGAGGTTGGTGACCACCGGGATCATCGCATTCCTGAGCGCGTGGCGCAGAACAATCTGCCATTCCGGGAAGCCGCGCGAGCGGGCCGCCACTATGTAATTCTCCCGCAGCACCTCCAGCATGCAGGAACGTGTCAGCCTTGCGGTCATCGCCATGTAGGGTGTCGCCAGGCAGAATGCCGGCATGATGAGGTGGATGAGGTCGGGCGGCTCTCCGCGTCCCCCTGCCGGCAGCCAGCCCAGATAGAGGCTGAATAGAAGGATGACCATGATTCCCAGCCAGAAAATGGGCATTGAGATCCCTATCTCCGCGCCCACCATGCAGAGATAATCGATCTTACTGTTCTGCTTGAGCGCTGCTATTACCCCGATGGGGATAGAGACGACCGCAACGATCACCATGGCGGCCACGGCAAGGACAAAAGTTGCCGGAAACCTCTCCAGTATCTTCTTTGTGACCGGTTCGCGCGTGCGAATCGATTTTCCGAGATTGCCCTGCAGCACCCCTTTGACGTGATTGTAGAATTGAACGTAGAGCGGCTTATCGAGACCGAGGTACTCCTGCATCTCTTTGTATTCTTTTTCAGTGTATTTTACGTCGAGCATGAGCAGCACCGGATCGCCCGGGATGATGTTGGTGATGCTGAAGACGAGGAGAAGCACCCCGAACAGCACCGGAATCATCTGGATGACTCGACCGAGGATATATCTAGTCATTTTCCACCTGAGACTGACGACCGTCGCACGCGTGCGACTAGGACGATCGTCCGCCATGGCGGACTAGGAAGACCGCTTCGCTCGGACGCGTTACAAAGGTCAACCCACGAACTTTGCAAGTTAACGTTTCTCTCTTCCCTCTTCCGAGCGCAGCGGACGAGCAGTTACTCTATCCACATGTTGGCCCAGCTGTTGGTTACGTTTATCGCCAGCGTATCGGTGAACTGCACGCCTTGCACCTTCTTGTTCCAGCCGAAAACCATACGCATCGGAAAACAGGGTATGGCAGCCGCATCCTTCAGGAGCACCTTTTCCGCTTCCTGAAAGTACTTTGTGCGCTCCTCCTCAGTCTTTGCTGCCTCAGACTTCCTGACCCACTGGTCAAACTCAGGATTTGAATAGCCCCCAAGTGACTTGCCGTCGGGCGCGGTGCCTGAATTGGTTTCAAACATGTCGTAGCCTATGGACGGGTCGATTGCAAACGCCATCCCATAGCCGCCGATGTCCCATTCCATCTTGGGATCCCTTACCACTTTGTCAGCCCAGAGTGCGACCGAAAGAATCTGAAGATTGACCGGAACGCCGATCTGTGTGAGTTGCGACTTGGCCATTTCAGAAATATTCTGGTTGGGAGCCATGGCTGCATCGACCCAGAAAAGCGGAGGTATCTTCTTCCCTGCATCTTTTTCCACGGCCTGAATCAGTTTCCTGGCCTCCTCAGGGTTGTAAGGCGGGACAAGCTTCAGCGCGTCCTGGTTGAAATATTTCGTGTACTCGAGCAAGGTCCTTGCCGGATTTCCGGACTTGAACGCCCACGCATTGATGGAACTGTTCTTCCAGTCCACGCCCATCCAGACAGCTTTTCTGAAACGGACATCATTCATAGGCCAGCGACGCACGTTGAAATAGTACTTGTGCAAAACAGACGGATCGTAGGTCTCCTTAAAGGTGAGCTTCGGATTATTTTTCAGTGTCGGCTTGGCCTCGTCGTATAACTGGGCCATGTCGATTTCCCCTTTTTCCAGTGCGACCAGCCGCGACTCGTCTGAACGATAGAAGATCCACTCCAAGCGGTCGATGTATGGCTTGGGTCCCCAATAGCCGTCAAACCTCTCCATCACTACCTTCTCATTCGGCTTTACCTCCACCACCTTATACGGGCCTGTGCCACAAGGGTGAAACGCAAAATTGTCTCCCCATTTCTCTACCTCTTCCGGCGGGATAATACCTCGCATAGACCAGGCGAGCACCCGTATCAAGGATGAGAAGGGCCTGTCGAGTGTGATCCTCACTGTATACTTGTCCACCACATCGACCTGCTTCAATCCCTTGATCATCTCCTTGTGCTTCACAGGTTTCCAGCCTTTGGGCGTTGTGATGCGCCAGTCGAAATTCGCTTTCACATCAGTCGCGGTCATCTCCCTGCCGTTGTGGAACTTCACGCCCTGCCTGAGCTTGATAGTCCACACCTTGTTATCCTTGGTCTGATAGCTCGTCGCGAGCGCCGGCACCATGCTCTCGAATCCCTTTGGTCCCCAATTGTAGAGACGATCATAGATCAGGTCCTGGCTGGGCGTGGACGTGAGGGTAAGCAGGTAACGCGCATCAATAGCGCTCTCCTGAGCCACTCTGACACCTATGCGCAAGGTGCCTCCATATTTAGGCTCGGCGGCCCAAGCGGATGCGACAGACAGCACAAGGCACAGTGTCAGCAGAAGTGTTGCAAGAGCAGGTAGCGACGTCTTTCTTGTTCTCATGGGATCATCCTCCTTTTCTTGAAGCGCCGCGATTGGAACGTTGTCTTAATCCTGTGCGTAAACGTCACGTATGGAAGTCTTCCTCTGTATCTTTTCTCCTCCAGCGTACCCGTTGCATCAGGGGACTGTTGAATGTGATGGCGCCCTGACGGGGACATTCCTCAACGCAGCAGCCGCCGTACCAGCATTCCTCAGGGTAGAGTATTATGGGCGGTTTGCCCTTCTCAGGGTTTGGTATGAAGACTTCCATGGGGCAGATATCCACACACCGGTTGCACCCGTTGCAGATGTCCGGGTTGAACAGTACCGGCCTCCCGGGGCCAGGTCTGTTCGGAACTGCGTAAGCCTTTTGTCCGATCTCCTTCACGGGACCTCGCTCTTTGCTTTTCATGTTGCGCTATCCTTTGAGGAAGCCTTTATAGGCCGGGTTATGTTTTACGTAGTTGTCGCTCAACGGTCCCCAGAATCCCATGGGGAGCTCTCCGGTGACCACCTTGCCGTTTCTCTTTTCGACAGTAATGAACTTGTGCCATTCAGGCGGGTCTATATCCGGATAATCCTGTCTTATGAACCCGAGAGACGTGCTGCTTGCCTTGCGAGCAAGAGAGGCTTCAATAATCGATTCGTCGCAATAGAGCATATTGAAGCTCTCCAGCACGCGCATCAGCATGTGCGGGTTTGGCACGCTGACGTCAGGAAAGACATTCTCTTCGATATCCCGGAGCCACAGTTTGCCCAGCTGGAGCAGCTTCTCGTTCTTGGGCTCACTGCAGTAATTCTGCATTACCCTGCAGAGGCCTGCACGCAGTTCTTTCCAGTCCATCCCGTTCCTTCGTGCAACAGGAGCATAGACACGGACCTTCTCTTCTTCTATCTGCTTTTGACGGGGCGCTGACGTTCCTGTTTTCAATGCGTATTCGGCTGCCTTTCTCCCGGCGTACCTGCCGGTGGCTGCTGCGTGATGATAGTAGTTAGCTGCATAGAGCGCGCTCCCTGCGGCGTAAAGGCCTTCGAGACTGGTTCTCAGGTTCCAGTCGGTCACCAGGCCACCGGGACTGGCCAAAGGCCCGTACGTGCGCAGGTAGGGAAGGGTGATGCCCTGCTGCAGTCCTGAATGTGGTTCGCCACCGAGCAGCATGTAACTCTGGAGCAGATCCCGTGAGGCATCAAACCCGGCCCGGGTGTATTTTTCGAACACAGGCACACGGGAACGTCCTTCTTCCCCGACCATGAGACCCCAGATGGCTTTCCGCTCGTGTTCGGGCATTGACGGCAGGTCAGCATACAGCGGCAGAGTAAATTCACCCTTGCGGATGCGTTCCGCAAGATCATCGATGATGCGCGGACAGCGGTACTTCGGGGCCTGCGCCCGTTCAGCAATAAATTTCTGTCCGGGCGCAGGCCGCGTCCGTTCAGAGACGTCTTTGAGGATTCTTCCCTGGTAATCGACCCATGGTATCTCTTTGCCGTTTGCGTCCACCATACTGCACGGGAACCATGTGTTCTTGGGATTGCCCGTCCCGTAGTGGGGGAAGGCGTGGCCCGGCTCCGCTGTTGCACCGGATTTCTCCATCATGGTAAATCGGGCTCCTGCCCGCCATGCTATTGCAGGTCCGTCGCTCACCACATTGGGATGAAAATAGGGCAATCCCGTCAACTCCGACGAGAAGAGCCAGCTTGCCTGGCTGAAGGCCATACAATCTATGGTGGCGCGTGCCTTTATCACGTAGAATTCGCCTGAGCGAGCATCGACTGCTGTGGCGCCGACAACCTTTATCCCTTCGCCATGCGGAACTGTGAGCAGGCTTGTAACCATCACCTTGGTGTAGATTTGAACCCCCAGCTTCCTGCATTGATTGTACATTGCGGGTTTGAAGGTTGTGCCCCAGACCCTGAAGACGAACTTGTTTTCGTAATCATACGCGAAGAGGAACTTCGTCTTCTCATCCCTGAAGGGCGCATTCTTGAATTCATCGCCGGTGTCCCTGATCTTGCCTCCCATCTGCTCGATCTCCAGGAGGGTATCGTACCCTTCTCTCGCTGCAATATAGCGGGAAAGTCCGTTGCAATAACCATTGTATGATTCGAGTTCCCAGTCCACGCACTCCTCTGGCGTGATCGTGGAAGCCGGGTTCGGCGTGTTAAGCCAGTGATCTACACCACCTCCTCCGGAACGCTTGGGATGTCCCTTGTCGATGAGGACCACGTTTGCGCCTGCTCGTGCAGCGCTTATTGCGGCCATACAGCCTGCAGGGCCTCCTCCGAGCACGGCCACGTCGCACTCAACGTCGGTCTCCACACCGTAGCGCACGGGGTAGGGCCATGCAATGGCGGCAGGTCCCATGCTCTCGAGAGCTTCAAACCAGTCACTCATCTTTCATCTCCTCTGCTGTGTGCAATCTCACCACAAGTTTATATAGAGTACCTTCCGTCAATGTCAAGTCAGATTTGGGGCGACCAGGTACCATAAGGCCGAGGCGGAAAGGAGGATCAAACCGCAAATTACAATCACTAATTTCGAAATTCCAAACAATATCAAAGAACCAAAATTTAAAAAGAAAGTAGCGTCAACCGGCAGCCGGTTTGTCGTTCGGTTCCGGCGGATTCTTCATGCCCAGCCGGAACTCTTCCCCTGTTTCCTTGCGCTTCCAGATGACAACGATGCTCTGGTTCAGGGGATGCAGCATTTCGATGGCCCCTGGGTGAGTACACTCCTGCACGCAGCAGCCGCAGTTCCAGCATTCATCGGGATAGAGCACGATCGGCGGCTTTCCTTTTTCCGGGTTGGGCATCAATACGTCGTTTCGGCATATCTCTGCGCAGCGGTTGCAGCCGTTGCATTTGTCAGGATTGAAATCAACAGCCCTGTTAGGCGTCGGCTGATTGGGCAACATGCAGGTTTTTTCACTCATCGCATTGCCTCTCCTCAGGCTTCTTTGCTGAACGCGTGTGCCGCCCAGTACGGTTACGGTTCGCAGTGAAGCCAGTAATTCTCCGCATAGCTCGCGCTATAGGGTGGTCGCAGGTGGTAATCGACCGGCAGTTTTCTGATTTGAACTCCTCCGTCCTGCAGTCTTATAGGGAGATACGTGTGCCATTCGGGCGGATCCATTGCCGGAAAATCAATTCTTGTAAAACTAAGGAATCGGTTGCTTGCTTTGCGTGCCATGCACGCGCGGATAACCATCTCTCCCACCGTCAGCATTGTCCGGCACTCCAGGGCACGGCCAAGGTCGTGGGGCGTAGCTGCGTAGAGCCGGGAGTATTCCGCTTCTCTCAGTTCCCCGAGCAGTCTCAAGCCCGCAGCAAGGGTCTCCTGGTTCTTGTACTGGCCGCAGTAATCCTGCATGATCCTGCAGATTCCTGCGTTCAGTTCCTTCCATCCAATGCTCCGTTTCTTCTGCTGCAGGGGCGTATAGATGAGATCCTTCTCCCGGTGCGTCTGTTCCGGATCTATAACGGGTTCCGCTGCTGTTATCGCATATGCAGCGGCTTTTCTTCCGGCATATCTTCCGCACGTGGCAGCCGTGGAGTGCGCCCCTGCGCCGGAGACCGTGCCCCCTGCTCCGTACAATCCTTCGAGATTGGTCCGGAGGTCCCAGTCAACGAGCAGGCCGCCTGCTCCTGTGCGCAAAAGCGGCATGCTCTTTCCTGCCCAATAATTTACCCCCGAACTCTTGGCGTAGGCATCGATGGGCAACACAGGCACCTGGAGCATATCCTTGTCAGGGTCAAAGCCGGCCTTTGTGTAGATATCGTATACGGGGATACGGGTCTTGCCCTCGTTGCCCACCATGAGGCCGAATATAGCCCTGCGCTCTTTTTCCGGAAGGCGCGTCAGATCCGCATAGAGAGGCAATACAAATTCACCTTTGCGGATGCGCTCCGACAGGTCAGGCGCCAGGATCCTCGGATCGTTTTCGTATGTGTGAGGCACGTGCTGGCCCGGGCCGAGAATGAATTTCTGACCCGGAGACGGCTGGAACCGCGCTTCCAAAGACTGTAGCCCGTTTCCGTCTCTGTCGAACCAGGGCACCTCTTTTCCGTTTGCATCTACAATTGGAGTTCCATACCATGTATTACTCGCATTGCCCACACCATAGGGAATATAGCTGTACGGCGTTATCATGGCAGGCCAGGATTTTTCCAGGTTGATGAATTCGGCGCCTGCGTCCCATGCTATGGCGAATCCCTCTCCCGAGTTGTTCAGATCATGCCACATGGAACGATTTTCCGTAGAAAAGGTCCACAACCGTCCCGGTGCCTGCATGGCCACGACGGTGGCCTTCCCGCTGAAGATGTGGAACTCCCCGGTCCGCGTATTGACGCCTGTGGCGCCGACCACGCGTGCTCCCTGCCTGCCTCCTTCGGTGAGAAGTGCGGTAATCATCACGCGATCATGGATCTCTACACCGAGCCGTTTCAACTCTCGATAAAGGCAAGGTTTCACGTTGTGACCATGAACGCGAATATCTATCCTGTTCTTGTAGTCATAGGCGAACAGCAGCTTAGTCGTATCGTCCCTGAATGCTGCGCCTTTAAATTCATCCTGTGCGTCACGAACCCGAACGCCCATGCGCTCTATGTCGAGAAGCGTGTCGTACGCCTCTTGGGCGTTGATGTACAGCGGGGGCCCGCAATCGTAGCCATCGCAGTCTCTGCTTACCGATTCCACAAACTCCTCAGGCGTGACACTCGAGCACGGGTTCGTGCAGGCATTGAGCCAGTGATCCACTCCCGCGCCGCCGTGGCCGCTCCATTTTGTTGCACCTTTTTCGACCAGAACAACGTGCACTCCTTTTCGGCGGGCATTGATAGCGGCGTGGCAGCCGGCGATGCCCCCGCCGAGAACGAGCACGTCCGATGTCACTCTTATTTCGTTGCCGTAGCGCACGGGGTAGGGCCACGCGGGGAACGGCAGGCCGCTGCCAATATACTCGTGCCAGGTTGTCATCTCTTGCTTCTCCTCACTTCTGTTACTCCTTCAGTTCCTGCGTACCCTCTCTGTTCCTCAGTGTGAGGTGCCCAGATAGGCTTTTTTCACCTTCTCGTCATTGATCAGTTCTTTCGCATTCCCTTCCAATATAATTTTTCCGAGTTCCAGAATGTAAGCCCGGTGCGACAGGCGCAGCGCCATGCGGGCGTTCTGCTCGATCAGGACAATGGTCACACCGTGCTTGTTGATATCGGAAATGATCCGTGCGACCTCACGGACAAGCTTCGGCGAAAGGCCAAGGGAGGGCTCATCCAGGAGGAGAACGGTTGGAGATGTCATCAACGCGCGGGCTATTGCCAGCATCTGCTGCTCCCCGCCGCTCAAGGAACCTGCCTTCTGTCGTGCCCTGCTCTGCAGTACCGGGAAACTCGCGTATATCCGCTCGAGGTCCTGAAGAACGGCTGCCTGGTCTGTGCGCAGATACGCGCCCAACTCCAGGTTTTCCATCACGGTCATGGTGCTGAATACTCTTCTCCCTTCGGGCACGTGAGCGATACCCATCCGGACAATCTCGTGAGGCGCCACGCCGTTGAGACGTTTTTCCTGAAAAACTATTTCCCCGCCGTAGGGAACCAGACCGGAAATAGCCTTGAGTGTTGTGGTCTTGCCTGCGCCGTTGGAGCCGACGAGGCTCACGATCTCGCCTTTGTCTACCCTCATGGAAATATTGCGCAGCGCTTCCGCCTTGCCGTAGCGGACACGTATATCACTCGCCTGCAGGAACAATTACAGCTCCTCCTCGTCAGAGCCGAGATACGCCTCGATAACCTCCGGGTTGTGCGCGATCTCCTGTGGCTCAGCCTCCGCGATCTTTCTGCCTTGGTTCAGAACAGCAATGCGATCGCAGAGCCGCATGACTGCTTCCATGTTATGCTCCACGATCACGATCGTAACTCCGCTGTCCCGTATTTTTTCTACCACGCGTATCATGACCGCCGTTTCCTCCGGATGCATGCCTGTGAAAGGCTCGTCGAGAAGGAGAAGTTTCGGGGCTGTTGCCATGGCAATGCAAACACCGAGGATCTTCTGGTGACCGTGAGGAAGGTTCCGTGCCTTGCGGTCCGCATGGTCAGCCAGTCCCATAAAATCAATGATCTCCCGAACTCTCTCACGCGCCCCTTGCTCTTCCTTTCGCACGCTCGACAAATGGAGGAACGCCTTCCAGGCAGGTTCGTGGTAATGCCCGTGCAGTCCGTTGAAGACATTGTCGAAGACCGACAACTCCATGAAAAGCGTAGCAGCCTGGAATGCACGGGCTATGCCAAGGCTTGCAATTTTGTGGGCCTTGACGCCTGTGATGTCCCGTTCTTGAAATAGAATCGTACCTGTTGTGACAGGATGAAAACCGCTTATCAGGTTGAAGAAGGTGCTCTTGCCTGCGCCATTTGGTCCGATCAGTCCCACGATCTCCGATTCCCTGACCTGGAAATCCACCTCGTGTACTGCTGCCAGACCCCCGAAGAATTTAGTCAGCTTTCGTGTTTCGAGCAACGTCTTCATAGGACCCGCTTTTCTTGTTGCTCCTGTACAGAGTTCTTACCGGACGATGCGGCCAGTGGCTCTTTCGTGAAAAAGCCTAGGCGATCGGGCAGGCTCAAGATGCCTCCGGGAAGGAAGATTACCAGAAGGATCAGAACCGCACCGGTCAGGATCGGCTCGATCTCTTTACCAATCCTCAGCAGTTCCGGTACAAAGGTGATAATGGCCGCCCCGATGACGGGTCCCGGAATGTAAAAATTGAGTCCGCCCAGGATACTGTATATCTGGATGTAGATTGATTTGAAAACGTTGAACATGTTGGGTTCAAGGGTCTGAAAATAGTGAGCGTAGAAGGAACCGGCAAGGCCGGCGCCTGCAGAAGAAATGATGAACGCGACGAGCCTGTAACGGAAGAGATCCACGCTCAGGGTCTCCGCAAGCCGCGCATTCAGGCGAATAGCGCTCCACGCCCGTCCTATGCGAGACGTATAAAGAGCGTAGAATGCGAGGATATTTACAAGAAGCAGCATCAATATCAGGTAGTAGTTTGCAGTCTTACCTGTGAAGGTGATAGGGCCGATCGGGTTAGGAGCAGGGATGTCAAGGAGACCTGCCCAACCCCCGAAGAACTCGAAGTGACCAAAAACCTGTACCAGGATCATGTTAACGATCATGGTCTGAATAATAAACGCAACCCCGGGAGCGCGTATAATCACAAGACCGACAATGAACGCGACGCAGGCAGTAGCGAGAGCGGCCAGTGGCATCGCAACCCAGAAAGAGAGACCTGCTTTTAAGACCAGGAGCGCCGATGTATAGGCGCCAATGCCCCAGAAGCCGGCTGCACCCATTGTCACAAGTCCCGCGCTGAAGAGCATGGAGAAGGAGAGCCCCAGCATGATATTGATGCAGGTCATTATGATGAGGTGCATGAAATAGCGGGAATCGGTGAAAAAAGGAAGAAGAGCCAGTATGAGGCAGGCGCAGCCAAGTGCAATTATGCCTTTCTTCCGACTTCCCCTATTCATGATGCTCCGGTTCGCCAAAAAGTCCGCCTGGTTTAAAGACTATGATCACGCCTATCACTGCAAAGAGAAGTATCTCCGAGAGATCACCGACAAAGTACATACCGAAGCTCAAAACGAGACCGACGACAAGCCCCCCTACAACCCCTCCCAGCATGCTCTGCATGCCCCCGACAACGAGAGCCATGAAACAGTTGAGAAGCAGAGAATGGCCCATCGAAGGCGTGATGGAGAAGACGGGAGCCATGATGCCTCCGGCGAGGGCAGCCAGAGCGCACCCTGCTGCGAAAGCAATTTGATAGATGCGGTTGGTATTGATGCCCTGGAGGGAAGCAACTTCATTATCAAGCTTGACCGCACGCATGGCTTTGCCTACCTTGGTGCGCATGAGAAGCCAGTAGAGGCCGAACATGACGCCGATGCAGAGAAGGATAGCCATCACCTTCTCCGCCGGCAGGTTTACCTGACCGATACCCACGGAACCTTTGAAAGGCGGGTGCAGCCCCCTCTCCTGGGTTCCGAAGGAGAGAAGCGCGCCGCGCAGGAGCATCATGGACAGCCCGATAGAGGCTGCGGTGCAGAGCAGGATGTCGCCGCGAATGTAATGGAAAATAAAGCGGTAGCAGAAGAGCGAAAGGATGGTGACCAGCACGATTGCGATCGCAATGGACACAAAAAAGTTGAGATGGAGAAATTCGCAGCAGCCAAACGTGATGAAGGCGCCCAGCATGTAGAATTCGCCGTGAGCGAAATTGAATATCCTGACAACACCGAGGAGGAGAATCAGACCCGATGCGACGAGAACATAAATCAGCCCTATGGAGAGGCCGTTGAGGAGGAGCTGGGAGAAGAGTTCGATCGTCATGCTGTCAGCATGAATCTACTTCCACCCGGGTCCGAAGACCTTCTCGCACGTCGCGACTACCTCGTCACGGCTCATAGTCGCCACGTGTACTATCTTTCCCTGTTTTATCTGCCCGTAGAGAGCCTCCGACACCGAGTCGCAATACTTCGTGTTCCCGAGATCAGGCCTTCTTACCATTCTGGCAGGACCGTCGATCCGATCCCAGAACAGGCCCTTGGAGGCGATGTAATCGGAGACTGTCGTAGGATCGACGCTGTCAGCCTTCTTGAAGGCTTCGAGCAGCGCGGGCCAGGCGGGAATCCAGGGAAATGCAGCTTCAGACCATTTTCCATAGGTCCTGGTGAAGTCATCCTTGAATTTCTTTGCAAGCGGAGGAGGGTTGGGCAATTCGGTGGGTTTGATGTTGCACAGGAGACCTTCCAGTGCCTCGATACTCGCCACCTGCATTACTTCATCAAGCTTTGGTGCAATGGCGCTCAAATGCGCGTTGCCTCTGAAGCCGGCCGCGTACACCGCTTTGAGCTCCAGGCCGAACTGTGTGCCGGAATCAGCACCGGGGTAGTCCATGATATCGGGATTCAGGCTCTTTGCCTTCACTGCCAGGGCGGTGAAATCTACCGCGTCCCGCGGATGAAAAAGTGTATCGAGCACCTTTATGCCGTTAGCCTCTGCAACCTGCTTCTCTTCGGCGGCACGCGCCTTGCCTCCCTCGTCGTTAGGGGATATAAATACGGTTGTTTTTGCGTTGGGAAAGATTTTTTTCGCCACAGCCCATAAAGGCATCAGGCTGGTTCGGGTGGTGGATGTCCCGAAGGTGTAGCGCAGTTTGGGATTCATGGCTCTCAGGCTCGTCCCGCTGAACAGGTTCAGGATTTTGTTCTCTTCAATCATGTTCAGGCCCGAAACCATGGTTGGAGAAGAGATGATGCTGATGATGTATTGGACCTTGTCCTGATAGACGAGCCGCTCCAGGGCTGCCCGGCCGGCCTCCGCAGTCCATTTATCGTCATAGACGATCAGCTGGACCTTGTACGTCTGGCCTTTGATTGTAATGCCGCCTGCATCATTAAACTGGCCAACCAGCATCTCCAGAGCTTTTTTTGTGTCGACCCCAAGCCCGAAGTTGAGCGGGAGAACCGTGCCTACCTTGAGCGTCTTTACGCCCTGCGCGTGAACGGCGCCGGTAACAACACAGACACTAAACGCGACAAGCAGAACCACCAAAAGCCATGCTTTCACTTTCATAATACCTCCCCCCGGTCGAACCTCTCTTCTTAGTAGCGGGCGATCTCAGACAGTGTAGCCACTTCACTGCATCAGGCAGGCTCGCTATCTTTGTCCCTCATTATTATACACAGCCGTCGAAAATATCCACACATTTCTTGGTGGGAGGCCATTGGCGCGAAGCGTATCTTCAGTGACGATTGGTGCTCGAAGTGCCCTCGCGTGTCTCATTCAGTCTGCGAACGATCGGATGGTGCTTCTTGGGGAGGCAGCGAGGTGCCTGTCCCCGGCGGGCTCACGTCTTTTTGACCATGACGACATGCTCTTTATTGTGCTAATGTAGACGAGAGGTAACCCCGGATGAAGAAAGAGATCGACCACCAGGCGGAAGAGCGACGGTAAGGGGAGGATCTTTGACACAAAGAGTGTATACAGGACGCAGTCACTATTTTTATCGGAAAGCTTGATAACTTGGCGTTCTCATTATATGCTTTAGGAGAGGGATTGCACAGTGACGTTACGCGAAGTGAGAAAAATTCTCGATGCCGAAGTTATTGTTGGCGAGGATCAGCTGGATAGGGAGGTTGAGAACGGGGCGAGCGCAGATTTGATGAGTGACGCTCTCGCGTTTGCCCAATCGGCGAGCCTTTTGCTGACCGGTCTGACCAATACACATGTCATCAGGACATGTCATGTGCTTGATATCGTGGCAGTCATCATAGTGCGCGGCAAGCGCCCGCTGCCGGATACTATCGAGCTTGCCAAGGAACTACGTATACCGATCCTGCTGACGAAGTATATTCTCTATGAATCGGTAGGCAGGCTTTACACGCGTGGAATCCGGGGCTGTGTGGAAAAAGCAGGGTGACGCAGCACCTTGACATAGCTCTGGAGTTTCTTGCGTTAGAAGATAGAAGGCAGTGGCGGGTCTGGAGGATCGGGACGGACTAGTCGAAGGCTCGTATACCTTACGGTTTCCGAACGGCCTCGCAAGAGCATGCAGGTGCGAGACGAGGGGTGATGACATGAAAAAACTCGTGGTCCTGCTTGTGTTGATGCTTTTCCCGGCAGCTTCAGTTTACGCCCTTGGTGGAGGCGGAGGTCACGGCGACGGCCGCTGGGATCTTCTTCCGCCCCAGAGTTCGAGTCCGTCGACTTCGCCTACCCAGACTTCTGTTTTCAATTTTTCGTCTGATCGCATATGGGTCACCGACTACCAGGGCGCAACTGTTGATTGCTGGGCTGCTGCAGATTCCAATGTTTTGGCGTGGACGGGCTGGGCTCCTGCGGGGCTGTCATCTCAGCAGATCTTCAACCAGTTTTACTCCGCGTACGGCAGTGTTCCAAATGCGCCCTATCAGGGAATGTACTGGTATTTCAACAATGAAATACCAGGCGTAACAGCCTCTATTCTGCCTCAGTACTATTCCTACATGCAGGGTTGGTCGATACCCGCGATGGAAAGAGCTATCAACGAGCAGCGCGGAGTAGTGCTGGCGCTCTGGAATGACCAAACACAGATCGGTCATTCAGTCACGTTGTGGGGATATCAACTGAACGCGGACGGCTCCTTGAGTGGCGTGTATGTGACCAATTCTGAAGATGCCGGAACGGGGCTTGAACTGTGGCTCGTATCTCCTGATGGTAGTCTGGAATGGCGGGGGTTTGACTTCTGGTACCTTGACACGCTGGACCAGAAGCCGGCCAATTTTGAACCTGCGTCGCCCGCGCAGACTGCTCAACCATCATCATTTCCCGCGTACGCAACGGGGCAACCCGCTCAGGTAGCAGAACCATCAACCGGGTTGGGCCTCGCCGTGGGCATTCTGCTGCTACTGAGACGGCATAGACGCGGGACGATTCCTCCTTATGCCCACCACTGCATCTATCCAGTTGAAGCAAAACTGGCCCTGGAGTGACGCGGTCACGCGAATTCTGTAGAAGATCAATTCTTGGCTTGTTACAATCTGCGCGGGCTGTTTCAGCCTGTCAGCCTGGAGAAGAAGAGGATGTGATATGAATACCACGTTTGGCAAGCCCGCCAGCGACCGCTATTTCGAGGATTATATTCCCGGTTCCGTGTACGAATTCGGATCGATCAGGGCGGAAGAAGAGGAGATGATCGAGTTCGCGAAGCGGTACGATCCGCAAGCCTTTCATGTAGACTCGGTGGCAGCGCGAAAGACTGCGTTCGGAGGCCTTATTGCCAGCGGCTGGTTCACCGCGGCTTTGGCCATGCGTCTCCTTGTGGATCATTATGTGTCAAGCGTCGCGTCCATGGGTTCACCCACGGCCGGAGAGGTAAGTTGGCTCAAACCTGTCAGGCCCGGTGACGAGCTGACGCTTCGCGTAGAGATTTGTGAGGCACGACGGTCGGAATCAAAGCCGGACCGTGGCGTTGTCCGTGCATCCGTCGAAGTGCTCAACCAACATCGTGAAGTGGTGATGACCAGGGATGCAGTCAGCATCGTACGGTCCAGGATCTCACCGTGAGAGACTGCGACGCCCAGGTTCATCAGCAGGAGGGGTGCCCTTATTGTTCTGGGAATATCGCTCTCTTCACCAGTGTTCTTGTAATCTCGATCTTATAGTCGTTCATCGCAAGAGGTACAGCAGAACGCACTGCTGCCTTGCCGGCCTCGGCAGCAACCTTCTCGCTGAGCGCCTTACCCTTTATCAACTCTTCACTGGCGCGCGCCCTCAGAGGCTCAGGAGCGACCCCACCCAATACGATGCGTGCATCGGCGCAGACGCCGTTCCTCACATTGAGTATTGATGCAACGCTTACGACAGCAAAATCGATCGGTGTTCTCAACGTGAATTTGCTATAGCTCTGGCGGGTGCCGTCAGGCGGCTTCGGGATAAAGACCTCTTTTATTATTTCGCCAGGCTCCAGCACGGTGGAACAGGTTGCGCTCGCGGTGAAGAAACGGTCAGCCTTCATCTTTCGCTTGGTTGTGACCACGGTTGCGTTCAGTGCGACAAGTGCCACACCCACGTCGGACGGGTTCACTGCCAGGCACCCGCAGTTGAAGCAGCGGTTGGCCTCCTTCTCGACATCCTCGAGGTCAAGCCCGGAAACATCCTCGACGTCGATATCGCGTGTCCTTTCAGGTGCGGGACGAATGTGAATGCGGACGCGGGGCGTCTCGACAAACAGGGAATCGGTAAAAAAGCTTTCCGTTGCAGATTCCGCAGGGCTCCGTGAGTCTTGTCCGATGAGGACTGCTTCAATGCTGCTGACTGCCTCGCGGGCAGAGGCCACTGCTTGGATCACCGTGGAGGGGCCGGTTACCATGTCGCCTGCGGTAAAGACGCGCCCGGACGTTGACGCTTCGCCGAGAGAGACTTCGGCTGTCTGGCCGATAGCAACGATGATACTGTCCACGTCAAACGTGAGTGCCGCGCATGCGGCATCGAATTGGGGATTGAACGAGCCGTCAGGCTCCCGTACTGAGATACACGTCACGCTCTCGATGCTCTTCACGCGGCCGTTCTCGGCTAGTATCGACTGCACTCCGAGAGAAGGATGGATGATCACCCCTTCTTCCTCTGCCTCGATGATCTCCTGTTCCTGTGCGAGCATGCTGTCCTTTGAATTGAGTTCGCGGCATTCAAGGCAGACGACATGAACTTCCGGCGCTCCGAGCCTTTTTGCTGTTCTTGCGGCGTCCATGGCAACGCTCCCGCCGCCAACCACCACAACCCTACGGCCGAGTGCAACCTTCTGCCCGCTGTTTATTGCAGCGAGGTAATCAAGAGCGTAATGCACACCTTCAGATCCCTCTCCCGGCACATTGAGCTTCAGGCTTTTCCATGTACCCTGTGCGAGCAGGACCGCATCATGGTTCTTCTCGAGATCGGCGAGGCTTATTGCTGTGCCGATTTCTATGCCCAGCTCGAAGATGATACCCATTCCCTTGAGTGCATCGAGATACGTGCTGACCACTTTTTTTGGCAGACGATAGGCTGGGATGCTGTAGCGGAGCATGCCACCTGCCTCACCTGATCTTTCGTAGACTCTCACTTCGTGACCTGATCTCCGCAAATAGTAGGCTGCAGCCAGCCCGGCCGGCCCTGAACCTACGATAGCTATCTTCTTGCCTGTTCCGCGTTCAGGCGCTCTGAAGTATGTGCTCACATGATCCAGGAGATAGTCACCCACCCCCCGCTCGATGCATTGGATCGCCACTGATTCATCGAAGCGGCCCCGATTGCATTCAGGTTCGCAAAAGACCGGGCAGACGCGCCCGGTGACCGCTGCTAAAGGATTGTACTCGATCAGAATGGCTGCTGCCTCTGCCACGTCGCGGTTGCGTACCTTGCTTATGTAAGCAGGGATGTTCGTCTGAACCGGACAATAGCTGGAACAGGGATACTTCTCCAGGGGTGCAGCGCCGAACAGGGAGTGATGTCTGTTGTCGCCGGGCAGTGCGCTGCAGAGATTGCCGCCTTTGCGCAAACAGACGATGGGTCCGCCGATCTGTGCGGGGTACCGATAGTACCAGCACCGTACATCCTGGGCGAGGTTCCCGCCCAGCGTTGCCATATTCCTCACGTGAGGACTGGCTACGGAGTAGGCTGCCTCGGCAAGAAGGCTATACTCGTCCCTGATCTCCGGTGAAGCCGCTACATCGGCCAGCTTTGTTAAGGCGCCCACCGTAAGACCCTTCGCGGTCCTCCTGATGTAGTTCAGGCCGTCTATGGTCTTTATATTGATGACCGCTTCGGGATAGTCGGGCAGACACTTGTCTCTCATGGCTGCGAGTAGGTCGGTGCCTCCGGCGTTGATCTTTGCTTTCCCGCCGTATTCTGAGAGGAATGATGCCGCTTCCCTTATGGACCGTGCGTTGTGGTGTTTGAACGGCTTCATCACACACCCTCCTGCGCCACGCTCTCAACGTTGCCGAGCGCCTTCAATATCTTGTTCGGTGTCGCCGGGTAGTCGTGGAGCCACGCGCCGACAGCATTCGACACGGCCATGAGCACGGCCGAAGGACCGGGCGACGTCGATATCTCACCGACACCGACCGCGTGAAACCTGTGGCTCGGGAAAGGCGTTTCGAGAACGACGTTGTCGATGACGGGCAGTTCCGAAAAAGTTCGCCACTTGTAATCGATGAGATTGGCATTCACGATGTGTCCTGTCCGGCGGTCGAGGATTGTCTCTTCGAAGATGGCGCTGTCGATGCCTGCAGCACCGAAGCACCCGTTGAGCTGCCCCTCGAGGCCCGGAGGATCGATGATCTGTCCCACGTCGGTTGCGTTGACCACGCGCACAAGGTCTACCTTGCCCGTCTCCGTGTCGACCTCGACCTCGACGAAGCTCATCATACAGTTGCACATGGTAAAATCAGGCTCGAAACGTCCGTAGCCCAGTATGGTCCTGTCGTTGCCCATGGCCCTCCACTTGAGGCTCCGTTCAGGTTTCCCCTTCACGAAGACGACGCCGTCTTCTGTATCGAGGTTCGACGGGTCCTCGTTGAGCTTTCCTGCGGCCATCTCGAGGAGCTGCCGCTTCGCATCTTCCGCGGCATTGATTACGGCACTCCCGATCGCATAGGTTCCCCGCGATCCTACGGGGCCGAACTCGAAAGGAGTGACGAGGGAGTCGGCCGGGCTCATGGAGATACGCTCGGGCGGGATCTGCAGAACCTCGGCGGCCATCTTGATGTAGTTGCTCTTCTGACCTGTCCCGTGCTCCGCCACGCAGAGAAAGATGGTTGCGGTGCCGTTGTAGCCGAGCTGCACGTAAGCTTCCGACGCATCTTCGCCGATGTCGGCATTCCCGTGAACGCCGACGCCGATGCCGCGCCGCTTTGTTCCCCGGACTGAACTCGGTTTCAGCCAGCCTTTCCACTTCTCTTTCCACCCGAAGACCTCGGCACCTCTGTCCATGGCCTTCGAGAAATCGACTCCCCGAAAATCGTACCACTCTCCGTCCCTCCAGTAATAACCACCGCCCGGTTTGACGAAGTTCTTCTTCAGCACGTCAAAGGGATCGAGATCCGCCTTCTCCATGGCGAGACAAAGGAGGGGAATGAAAGAACACTTCAGCTCCTGGCCGCCGAAGCCCCTGGTAGCGCCGGAAGCGTTCCTGTTGGTCGCGACCACGATATTCTTCAGGTCCCAGTTGGGGCACTGGGCCATGATCATCAGCTCTCCCGACCCGATGGCGACCTGGGCCTGGGTGGTAAAGGAATAGTATCCGGTGTCGACGTACCACGTTCCCTGTATGGCGGTCAGGGTCCCATCTTTCTTCATGCCGACCCTGGCGTGAATACGGGAGCTGACCCTGAGGACAAAGGTCGCCATGTGCTCTTCTTTCGTGATCATCACCTTTACCGGCCTCCCTGTCGCCCGGCTCAAGAGGATTGCATAGGACTCGACCTGCCAGCAGGTGAATTTTGTGCCGAACCCACCGCCTACCTGGGTGCCTATGCTTCGTACCTCCACCTGTCTGTTGAACACATGGAAGAGTGTTACCTTATCCATGTACGGCGCCTGGCTCGTCCCGTAGACTGTGACCTTGTCAGGTTCCTCCCAGACCGCGATAGCTCCAACCGATTCGGGGGGAAGTGCATTCGGTATGTTCTCGTACCCGAACGTGCCTTCCGTGATCACATCCGCCTCGTCGAATCCCTTCGTCACGTCTCCCCGCACAACGCCTTTCAGGCAGTTGGGGCCATAAATGATCGTGCCTCCCGGGATGACGTTGCTGCCGAACTCCTCGTAAACGAGAGGTGCCCCCGGGGCGAGAGCCGAGTCGATATCGAACACCGCAGGAAGGATCTCGTATTCCACGTCAATCAGCGCAACGGCCTCTTCCGCAATCTCATCGGTTGACGCTGCCACAAGGGCGACAGCGTCGCCCACGCACCTGACTTTGCGGTCGAGGACTCGCACGTTTCTCGGTGTTCCACCCCGGTAATCGGGAATGTCCTCCCACGTGAGCACCGCCTTCACGCCGGGAAGCGCAAGGGCCCTGCTCTTGTCGATCCGTGTGATGACCGCATGGGCATGAGGGCTTCTCTTTACCTTTCCCACGAGAATGTTCGGAAACGTGATGTCATCCAGGTATTGCGCACTCCCCGTGACGATGCTCTCCGCATCCCTGCGCTTCATCGCTTTGCCGATGTACCTGTAGTTACCGCCCATCGCTCACCTCCTCAGGCTTAGCAACGGACATGACAGCCCGGATGACGTGGTAGTGGCTGACACACCGGCAGAAATTTCCCGACAGCGCTTCTTTCACCTCGTCTTCACTCGGCTGCGGGTTCTTGTCGAGGAGCGCCCTCGCCGTCACGATCATGCCCGGCGTGCAGAAGCCGCACTGAAAGGCAGTGTGATCGATAAAGGCCTGCTGCAGAGGATCAAGCTTGCCCGTCTCCCTGTTTCTCAAACCTTCGATAGTCGTAATTGTCTTGCCGTCGCACTCGACAGTGAGAATCTTGCAGGAGAGAACTGCCTTCCCGTCCATGATCACGGTACATGCCCCGCACGCCCCGTGATCGCATGAGATTTTCGTCCCTGTAAGGCCCAATGTCTCCCGCAGCGTATGTGACAGGGTGTGAAAAGGTTCAATCTCTCCTCGCCTCTCGCCGATGTTCAAATCGAACGTCTCTCCATTGACAACGAGTCGTACGGATTCACTCTGCGGAGTTTTCGCCTGTGCCTTTCTTGCTTTTGTTGCTGTCATATTCTCCCTCCCGGCGCGATGGAGCCGCGATCAGCAGTGCTAATGTACCATGCTACGAGATGTCCTGCAATTGTGTCGGCGGTGGGATGAGATCAAAAAATTAGGCTCGATGTGACTGACAGGGAAAAAGCAAACCAGGGTGCGTATCGACTATCCACAAACGATACAACGAGGCATTTATTATGGAAGTCAGCATCACGGGTTGGAAGGATGTCGCCAGAGACGACGCTGTTTTGTATCGCCATAGGAACATCATGCACTGCAGATGGTATCAGCAGAATTGATATAGAAAGTAATTGCGAAATGGCCCCGCAGGTTCCGCCGGGTCAAATCGCAGCTTGCAGCAGACGCCGATTATTCCTTGATATCTTTGATTTTTCTTTTGACGATCTTCTCTTTGTCTTTTGGGAAGTCTGCTTTGAGGTAAACTGATTTCGTGAAGAGCTTCTGAACTACACCTTCCATTTCCTTGCCTGCGAAGGTGAACTTCACCTTATCACCTGGTTTCAAGCCGCACCTCCGGATTTCTCAGCCGATTTTTCAGATTTGGATGTCTCGGGCTTTGGTGTCTCTGATTTCGATGTGTCACTTTTTGAAGAATCTGTCTTTGCCTCTGTCTTTTCTTCCTTAGTGGCGCCGCCCTTGCTGCCGTTTCCGGCAGAAGTTCCACCGCCGTGCTTGTAATCAGTCACGTACCAGCCGGTCCCCTTCAACTGAAACGAACATTGCGAGATGAGCCGGTGGACCCGCCCTTCGCAGAACTTGCATTTTGTGATGGGTTCATCGGTAATTTTCTGAAAGATCTCAAATTGTTTCCCACATTTGCTGCATTCATACTCGTAAATAGGCATGTACTAACCTCCCGCCGGGCACTAAGCCATTATTATAACCCCATTGAGCCGCTCCGGTCAAGGACTCCGGGTCTACGCTAGCGTATCATATCTTGTGTCAGAGAAGAAGAAAGGGTACCTTCCTTAGAAAGAACGACCAAATTCTTTAATAAGGAGGAGGTACCCCGTGGAACGACAGATTGTTATCAAGAATCTACCAGAGGCGTTGCAGGTGGTCAAGGAAATGAATCTTGCATCTCAGGAAGAGTGGACGGGTGAGTACCGGGATGCAGCGCGGAACACGATCGCCACGGTACTGAAGCAGCAGATGGACCGGCAGGTGGCCGGCCATCTTTCCTGGGCCTACCAGAAAGGGATCCCGGACAGGAAGAACGGGAGCTACGTGCGCCACGTGCTCACCGAGCTCGGGAACGTTATCCTTGCTATCCCCAGGACCCGCCACTTCAGCCCCCGGGGCATCATAGCCGCCTATGCACGGCGGGTCCGGGAGATCGACCATCTCATCCTCGCCTGCTTCCTTCTGGGCCTTTCCACCCGGAAGGTCGGCGTTTCCCTTCTTTCGCTCCTCGGGGAAAAGGTGAGTCCTCAGACCGTGAGCAGGGTGGCGACGACCCTTGACGGTGCAGTCCGGGCCTTTCATCTCCGGCGTATCACGGGCAAGTTCCGGGCCCTTATCCTGGACGGGATCATCATCAAGAGAAAGACCGGAGCAGGCACCCTTACGCGTCCGGTCCTCGTGGCGTTAGGCATCCGCCCTGACGGCAAAAAGGAGGTCATTGACTTTTATCTTGCGAAAGCTGAGAGCGGAGCCGCATGGAATCGCTTTCTCACCGACCTCACCAACCGGGGACTTGCCGCACCTGAGGTCATCTGCGCGGACGGCGGCGAGGGCCTGATCTCCATTCTCCCCGAGGTCTTCCCTCACATCCCCCTGCAGCGGTGCTGGGCGCACAAGATGCGCAACATCCTCGACAAGGTGCCGAAGAAAAAACAGAAGGCCGTCAAGAGAGGCTTGCAGAAGATCTACAGCGCGAAGAACCTGCGTGAGGCGCAGCGTGCTGCAGCGCGTTGGACCAAATCATGGATCGAGAAGTATCCGAAGGCTGTCAAGTGCTTGAGGGACGATCTTGAAGATCTGCTCACCTGTTTTCAGTTTGACGACCCGGAGTTCAGAAAGGCGATCCGGACGACCAATGCCATCGAGCGGCGGTTCCGGGAGGTGCGGAGGAGAACACGGCCTATGGGCGTATTCAGCAACAGAACCAGTGTTGAGAGGATCCTCTATGCTGTACTGATGTACGAGAATATAAATCAGGGAGTGTACCCGGTCTTCGTGCTGACACAAAACACTTGACATTAGCGGGTATACTGTGGGTCAAGGGGCAAAAGCGGACCGCGCGGCAGAGAGAAGCCCGCGCACGCGACTCAACAACTCAGCTGTTCAACTGGAGTACGAGCAAAACTATTGATGCGGTAATGGTCCCATGGTATAGAAAAGAAACATCACACCGGGCGGAAGGAGAAACCGTATGACAGCACCAAGAATACTGATCATCCTTGGCAGCGACAGTGACCTCCCCATCATAGAAGATGGGCTCAACTTCTTGAAAACCATGGACGTTGCCTATGCGCTCGATATTTCCTCTGCCCACCGCCATCCGGAAAAGACCGTAACTCTCGCACAGAAAGCGAGAGGGCAGGGGATAGAAGTAATTATTGCCGCCGCGGGACTTGCGGCACACCTTCCGGGAGTGATTGCCTCCCACACCACATTGCCGGTAATAGGCATCCCGCTCAAAGGGGAAGCGCTGAACGGGCTTGATTCGCTCCTTTCCATAGTCCAGATGCCCAAGGGGGTGCCGGTTGCGACCGTAGGGGTCAATTCTTCACGCAATGCCTGCATTCTGGCCTGTGAAATACTCTCGATAAAATACCCGCAGATCAGCAGGAAAATGGAGCTGCTCAAAGAAACCATGAGAAACGAGGTGGAACAGAAGTCGCGAAAGATTGC
Organism: Syntrophorhabdales bacterium; assembly: GCA_035541455.1. NCBI lineage: Bacteria > Pseudomonadati > Thermodesulfobacteriota > Syntrophorhabdia > Syntrophorhabdales > Syntrophorhabdales bacterium. Next base: position 51,947 of record DATKNH010000138.1, on the reverse strand, counting down.
ACATCACACTGCCAAAGTCGAGTCACCAAAACGCCCGCAAGCGGGTACCGGGCGAGGGTCACGAAAGATCAAATAACCGGATGAGTCTGCCTTTTGACTTTGAGAATCTCTTCTGATACGTTTGTCTCATGTTGAACAGCATTTCTGATGTGCAAGGCATTCTTGTCGGCCACGCGTCAGATTACAAAGGCTGCACCGGCTGCACTGTCGTGCTCTGCGAAAAGGGCGCGGTCGGCGGTATCGATATACGGGGCGGAGCATCGGGCACGCGTCAGGTTGATGCCCTCGCTATCAACCATGTGGTTGAAGAGGTCCACGCGATACTGCTCTGCGGCGGGTCAAGCTTCGGGCTGGATGCTGCGAGCGGCGTCATGCAGTTCCTCGAAGAGAAAGGCATCGGTTTCGATGTGGGCGTGGCGCGGGTGCCCATTGTTCCGACCGCGGTCATTTTCGATCTCGGCTTCGGTGAATACAAGGCACGGCCGACCCGCGAGAGTGGCTACGAAGCGTGCTTGAACGCGTCGGACCAGGTGGACGAGGGAAGCGCAGGTTGCGGTGTCGGTGCCACCGTCGGTAAACTCTTCGGGATCCATTGCGCCATGAAGGGCGGTGTGGGAACGGCGAGTGTTGCCATGCCCGATGGCCTCATCGTGGGAGCCCTTGTTGTAGTTAACGCGTTCGGCGACATCCTGGACAACCTCACAGGCAAGATCATAGCAGGCGTGAGAAAGAAACAGGAGAGTCTCCAGTTCGCCGGCACCGTTGATTCGTTAAAGCGGGGCTATGTAAGAAAGCAGTTCGGCCTTGAAAATACGACGCTCGCTGTTGTTGCGACCAACGGAGCATTCCACAAAAGAGAGATCACGAAAGTAGCACAGATCGCTCAGGGCGGACTGATAAAGACGGTCAGCCCCGTGCACACGACGTTTGACGGCGACCTTGTGTTCGCGCTCTCAATGGGAAGCGTGGACGCAGACGTCAACAGGGTAGGTATCCTTAGTGAATTCGTGGTGGCAGAAGCCATCAAGAGGGCAGTGAGAAAAGCTGACGGATTGGGCAAACTTCCGGCGGCCAAAGATGTGGCTAAGGCTCGTAAATAGTTGTTTTCCGCGCCAGGCAAAGAAGAGCCTTAGCCTCGAAAGCGAGTGAGGGTATGGACAAGTATCGTGAAGTGGCTGACCTGATCAAGGAAAGAGGTTATGTGGTTGCTTTCACAGGATCGGGCATCTCGGTAGACAGCGGAATCCCTACCTTCCGGGGTGGGCAGGGACTGTGGGAGAAATATGACCCGATGGAGTATGCGCATATAGATGCATTTCGACGCAATCCAGAGAAGGTATGGAATATGCTCCGGGAGATGGCGGGTGTGATCTTTGCGGCAAGGCCGTCTGCGGCCCATGTCGCGCTCGGCGAGTTAGAGAAAATGGGCTTCCTCAAGGCCATCATCACGCAGAACGTGGATGGGCTTCATCAGACAGCAGGTAACAGCACGGTTATCGAATACCACGGAAATCACAGGCGGCTCATCTGCGTTGGTTGCTCGGCAAAGATCGACTTTACTGAAGTGGAAGCACGCGTTCTCCCGTATCCTATATGCGATCGTTGCTTTGCACCTTTAAAACCGGATGTCGTCTTTTTTGGCGAGCCCATACCCATGCTCGATATGATACGGGCAAACGAAGAAGCGCGAAAGTGCAAGCTCATGTTTGTCATGGGTACCTCCGGCGTTGTCTATCCCGCAGCGGACTTGCCGCATCTTGCTCACTCCAGCGGGGCCAAGATCGTGGAAATCAACATGGAGGAGACACCATTCACCTCCTCTATATCTCATTTTTTCTTCAAAGAGAGCGCATCGGAAGTGTTGCCGAAAATCATGGAGTATGTCAGGGCCTAGCGTGCTCGATGCATGGCTCGGCGAGAAGCATAGTCTTTACAACAAGGACTCGTCGTTCAAGTGCGATGACACTTGTCCGAGGTACGGGTGCCGCGGTGACCTGCTTGTCGATGCGAGCCTTTTTGAAATTTATGCTCTGGCAAAATATCTCCAACGCCCTGTAGCAGAAACCTTCAAGCGCTATTTTTCTCTGGCGCCTTTTGTGGAGCATGGGTTTGACAGAGTGAGAGTGCGCTTTGCTTTGAGTAAACCATGCCCTTTTCTGAATGAGAAAGGTTACTGCACCGTCTATGAGAAGAGGCCCGCTGCGTGTGCGCTTTTTCCGGAGTACCTGAGCATCGCTGGTACGATCGATTCGTATGTTGAATTCCCCTGCGTCAGTTACGCTGGCGATGTACCCGAGTCGAGGAAGGATGCTTTGAAGAATCTTTTCTCCATGCACAGCAAAGAGATGTATGCGGGAGAGATTTATCTTTTCGGCTGCGCAGGTTACACTGTGGATATCAGAGAGGAAATAGCTTGCCGACGGGGCAATGCAGCGGGTGATGAGGTTTCCTTTGGCATTCAGAGAGAGGCCTTGCAAGCCGCTCTGAACAGGAATGGACGCTTGCGCCGGATACATGAGAAGACTGAATCGCTGGATGCGCCGGGAGGGATCGAGCAATTGTTTCTCGGCATGAAGATTGTAGACGCACTGAAGCTGTAGTAGTCTGAATGTACTCTAAAGGTTCTGCAGAGGTGCCTATGGAACACGTATTTTGCGTTATCATGGCGGGTGGCAAAGGGGAGCGCTTCTGGCCGCTGAGCACCAGCACGACCCCTAAGCCGTTCTTGAATCTGATGGGAGACAAGACGATGATCCAGATGGCACTTGAGCGGGTACGCCATCTGGTCCCCGAAGAGAGAACATTTGTTGTCCTGGGAGAGGACCAGCTGGAGGTCGCGAAGAAACAGCTTCGGCAACTACCCGACGAACACTTCATTGTTGAGCCTGCAGGCCGGGATACGGCTCCGTGTATAGGGTTTACTGCAATGGCCTTGCGCACGATCGACCCGGAAGCCCTGATGGTGGTGATGCCCGCAGACCACTACATACCCGACGAGGACGCCTTCGTAAAAACGCTCTTCCAGGCTGTTGAATGTGCGCGCAGCGGGGAACATCTCGTCACGATCGGTATCAAGCCGACGCGACCTGAAACAGGCTACGGCTACATATACGCCGCGGAAGAGATGAAGGAGGATTACGGCCCGTCTTGTTTTCAGGTCAAACGATATGTGGAGAAACCTGACGCGGCCAGGGCCGTCGCCTACCTGGCGGAGGGACACTACTACTGGAATAGCGGCATTTTCGCCTGGAAAGCAGACACAGTTTTACAGGGAATCGAATGCCACATGCCCGACCTCTACGAGGGGCTCGTAGAAATCGACGAGGCGATTCTTGTCAATGAAGATGAGAAGATCGGATCGATCTTCAGGGGTTTCGAAGCTATCTCGATCGATTACGGTCTTATGGAAAAGGCCGACAATGTGATTATGGTAAAAGCGAACTTCGGCTGGGATGACGTGGGGACCTGGGGTTCCCTGCTCCGGATTTCTGAAGTGGACCGGAACGGAAATTACACGAAAGGCGAGCCGGTCTGCATTGACACGGAGGACTGCGTCGTATACGGCGACGGTATTGCGGTAGGCACTATTGGTGTGTCACACCTCATTGTGGTGGCGTCGAAGGATGGGGTGCTTGTCTGCGACATAAACCGGGATCAGGAAGCGAGAAAGATCGCCAAGCTGCTTGGGTCAGGAAGTTAAGAAGGAGTCCTGGATGATCAGCCGCGTCTGCGCTGCGACGCTTCACGGAATCGATGCCATCAAGGTTGATGTGGAAGTTGACATATCACCGGGTCTGCCCTCCTTCAGTATTGTAGGTCTTCCTGAAACGTCCGTGAAAGAGAGCAAAGAGCGGGTGCGGGCCGCAATCAAGAATGCAGGCTTCGAGTTTCCCAATGACCGGATCACGGTTAACCTTGCTCCCGCGGATGTGCGGAAAGAGGGCTCGTCCTTTGATTTGCCGATAGCGCTCGGGATACTTACGTCGACCGGGATCGTCCGTCAGAGCGCCCTCGATGGTTTCCTGATGAATGGCGAGCTCTCGCTCGACGGCACCATCAAGCCAATCAGGGGCGCGCTCTCGGTGGCCTTGCTTGCCAGGAGGGAAAAGCTGGAGAGTGTTGTCGTGCCTCTCGAAAACGGACCCGAAGCGGCCGTAGTCAGGGGCGCCCGTGTGCAAGGGGTTGGTCATCTTCTCGAACTCGTGCATTTCCTGAAAGGTGAGCGCGAGCTCGTTCGCTTCCAATCGCAGGAGATGAGCGAAAAGACCCATGGAAGCGCTGAGGGGCTCAATTTTTCTGACATAAAAGGGCAAGCCCAGGCTAAACGAGCCTTAGAGATCGCGGCAAGCGGTGCACACAACGTGCTCATGATCGGTCCCCCGGGATCAGGCAAAACCATGCTTGCCAGGAGGCTGCCGACAATACTGCCTCCTCTCACGCATGACGAGGCGGTAGAGACGACAAGGGTCCACAGTATAGCGGGGCTCACCAGTAAAGACGTGTACCTCGTAACGGAAAAGCCTTTCCGTTCCCCCCACCACACCATATCCGATGCAGGTTTGATCGGCGGAGGCCATGTGCCGAAACCTGGAGAGATAAGCCTTGCCCACAATGGTGTGCTTTTTCTCGATGAGTTCCCTGAGTTCAAGAGGAATGTGCTTGATGCGTTGCGACAGCCCCTCGAGGACGGCAGCGTGGTGATCTCGAGGGTAACGCACGCCATTGCATTTCCTTCACGCTTCATGCTGGTTGCGGCAATGAACCCGTGCCCGTGCGGCTACTTCGGGGATGCCAGGCGCGCATGCATCTGTACCGGTGCGCAGATACACAGGTACCGCTCGCGGATTTCGGGACCACTCCTTGACAGAATTGATATCCAGATAGAGGTCCCGCCCGTCACCATCAGAGAGCTCTCCATGGAATCGGATGAAGAGACGTCGGAGTTGATGCGGGAACGGGTGATCGCTGCCCGCGCCATACAGCAGATGCGTTTCACGGGCAAGCCCATCTACGCAAACGCTCAGATGCCCACCCGCTCGATCAAGAAATTCTGCGCCGCAGGTAATTCGGCAAGAGAACTGCTCGAAAGAGCGGTCGAGAAGTTCGCTCTCTCTCCGAGGGCGTATCATCGCATCCTCAAAGTCTCCCGAACAATAGCAGATCTCGATGGGAAAGAGCAGGTAGAGGAATCTCACGTGGCAGAAGCCATCCAGTACCGCGTGCTGGATAAGAGAGTAATGTTCTAACTGTCTTGACTCAGCAGATTTGAAAATTCTTTTGAACACGGCCGTTGTTATACGCAGCGAGTACCCCCGTTGCCTGGCCTACCTCCGTTCCTGCTACGTGGTCCCGTTTGTGGGGATTTTTCGAGAAGAATTCCCTTGGTTTGTTGCTATCAAATGTCGGGCGGTCTTATTCTACGCCCGGATGAAACACGTCCTTGCTGCATGTGATCTCCATTGATTTATTCTTCACTCTTCTCTATAGTACGCGTTATGGTTCCCGAGCAGACGAGGACGTCCCGCATGGCATTTTTTATTGTCTGCTGGTTTGGCATGCTGTTCTATTTTGCCCAGAGATGGATCTTCGGACCCTTGATACCCTCGCTCATGCAGGCATTCGGGGCTGACAGCACAACGCTGGGCCTAATCGGGTCTGCCTCTATGTGGGGGTACATGTTCATACCGATCGTGGCCGGCTCGATCTCTGACCGTTTCGGAAGAAAACACGCTATTCTCCTTGGCATATTCGGATTTTCTGGCCTTAGCGTGCTTTCTGGCTGTGTTCACAGCACGACTCATCTTTTCTGGACCCGCTTCTTCACGGGTACGCTGGAGGCATTTTACTTTGTGCCGCTCACGGCCTTCACACTGGAACTCTTCCCGGAAAGGCCCGCGTTCTTCATAGGCATCCTGACTTCCGGTGCTGCACTAGGTTGGTTCGTCGGCCCGGCCCTCGCCGGATGGTTGTTGGATGCCACGGGTACCTGGCGGAGCGCGTTCCTTGTTGTCGGATCAGCAGGGTTACTTGTCGCTTTTCTCCAGTGGTGGTTTTGGCCAAAAGTAGGACACGAAAAGCACAGCGGCCTATTCTTTAATAAAGGCATTCTTCTCCCCCGAAACATGCTCATGCTCTTTTTTCTTGGCCTCGTGCTCACGTTCCAGATGGCCGCTGAGTTCGGTTTCTCTATGTGGTTTCCCGTGTATCTTCGCACCGAGGTGATGATGACCGCAACGGGTGCGGGCTTACTTGCCGGTTTCTTCGGGATCGGGCAGGCGGTGGGACGACCGATCACGGGCATCGTCTCGGACCGGGTAGGGTACAGGCGCACGGGTATGGCGGCGAGCGTGCTGATGGGAGTGTTCTTCATGCTCACCATGTGGACGTTTAACACGCCCCTGAGATTCCTCTTCACGCTCGTTGCGGGCTTTGTGGGGACTGCGGCGACCGCCGGCGTCTGGACCTTTACGGGCCTCGCGTTTGCTTCCTTCAAAGGGCTGGCTCTGGGCATTGTCGTCACCCTCGCCTACTGTGTCTCATCGTTCTCGCCCATCGCGATGGGTTACATCGGAGGGCAGTACTCGATCGCGACTGCTCTCTGGACAGTCTCAGTGCCCTGTGCCTTTGCGGCTGGTGCTTGCGTAATGCCTACCTTATTGCTCAAACGAACCGAAACGTCTCGACAATAGACGCGAAGGCAATCACCGCATCAAATCGAGCTACTTAAACCTAAATGCAGACAGCGATGGGCGGATATAACTTTGTAGAAGTGGAACTCTATGAAAAAGACAGGGCCACGCGCTCATCTAGGTCCAGGCCGTAATGGTCAAAGGCTATCTCCTCTAGAGGCAAAAGATGTGCTGTGGGTAAGCGATCCGCTAATCCGTCCTCGACGACTCTCCCTGATTGTCAATTCCTTCCGTGTTTAGAGACACCAGTTGTGACGCTGCAAGGATCTGCAATACCGATGAAAGACAGGACGGCTCATCAAGCGTAAAACCATCACAGAACTGGATTGGTAGCCCTGTAACAGCGTTACGCAGTCATCATCTCACGGTCAGCTTGTGCCCGGTGAAATAGAGGATAGCGATAACAAGAATAACGCATACTATGGCGAGGATGGCGATCTCGACACCGTCACCGCCGACCCTCAGGTCATCCAGTTTCTGGGCTATTGCGTGGACCTGCTGGTCAGTCAGCTGGGCGAGTCTGCTGGTTATCTCCTCCGTGCTGTAGCCAAGGTCGTGCAGCCGCTGACGAATCAGTTTGTTTTCAAGCGCTGTCTGAATATTCTCCAGATCAGTCACTCTCACTGAGGGACCGAGTATAAAGGCTTCAGACGGGGAAAATGCTGCCTCAACGCGAGGAACCATCCCGATAATAAGAAGCGCCATTGCCAGATAGCACACCAGTGCCCTCTTAACCATACTGCACCTCCTTGACAGTGCCAAATGCTTCAAGCGTATACAACATAGGGTTGAGAGCTCCAGATTGCAAGGCAATGAGATCAGTCCGACAGGGCCTCAGCGCAGTCCCTCACCTCCGTGACCGTCAACAGCGTCACTCCCTGCCGTCTTCCTTACGAACCGGTATGTCTCTCCGACCGCCAGAAGCATCGGTAGAACGCCTGCAAAAATGAAGATGAGGTCGGCCGGCATCCGAAGCCATTCGATCATCCGTGTGGTCGGTTGGTTCAGAAACTCGGGGCCCCTCGCGTGCCAATACCCGTAAGTGAGCACGTCCCGGAGCTGCAGAACGCCTCCCGGGAAAAGGTTGAGGATGACCATGAGCGCAAGGCCGACATTCAAACCCCAGAAGGAAAACCGCACGTAGCTCTCCACACGCTTCCAGTAGCTGTCGGAGAGCACCTGCCTCATCGCAAAGACGGTGAAGGATAGGGCTAGCATGCCGAACACGCCCATCATCGCCGCATGGCCGTGGTTGGGAGTGAGTATTGTCCCTACCTCGAAGTAGCTGACGATGGGCAGATTGATCAGGAAGCCGAATATGCCCGCGCCGACAAAATTCCAGACCCCGACCGCCATCATGAAGTAGAAGGTCCATTTGTGGGGCACGGAGATTTCCTGCCCGCACACGTCGCAGCGTCCCTTGGTTAACCGTATGAAGTCCCAGGCATCAAGGGTCAGAAGCGTCAAGGGAATCACCTCCATGGCAGAAAAGAGCGCCGCGAGCGCCATGGTAACGTTTGACTGCCCGGTCCAGTACCAGTGGTGCCCCGTGCCGATGATGCCGCTCCCGAGGAAGAGGATCGCATCGAGGTAGATGACGCGGGTCGCCGTCTGGCGGCTTACCATGCCCAGTTTGTAGAAGAGCACGGCTACCATGGTGGTGACGAAGAGCTCGAAGAAGCCCTCGACCCACAAGTGAATGATCCAGAAACGCCAGTTATCCACGACCGTCAAATGGGTAGTACTAGTAAAGAAGAGTGCCGGCAGATAGAACAGAGGGATCGCCAACGCGGAGCAGAGAAAGAGCCAGACGATCTCACGATCTGTGCCTTCTCTCTTTGCTGAACCAGCCGCTCTGACGAGCAGTACGAACCAGATCAGCAGTCCGGCGGCCAGCAGCAACTGAAAGCCTCTACCGAGGTCAAGGTACTCCCAGCCCTGGTGACCGAACCAGAACCATAGTTTCCCGAGAAGCTGGCGAATACCGAACATCTCACCGAAGAGGCTGCCGAAGATCACGATTGCCAGCGCTACAAAAAGGAAGTTGATCCCGGTCGTCTGCCGTTTTGGCTCCTTGCCTCCCAGCGTGCTTGCGAGAAAGAGCCCGCCCGCGACATATGCGGTTGCAATCCAGAAGATCGCGAGCTGGAGATGCCAGGTCCTGAGCAGATTCGTGGGAAAGATCGTTGTCAGATCGAAGCCGTAAAACGTGCCGGGCTCTGCCCGGTAGTGCGCGGTTGCGCCTCCCACAAACACCTGGGCGAGAAAGAGAAGGCCCATCACCATGAAGTATTTTATCGTTGCCCTCTGGCCCTCGGTGGCCCCGCCGGGAATCATAACCGGATGAATGTGCTCTGCTTTGCCTTTCCAACCCAGATAGTTAAACCTGCCAAAGGCGAAGAGAATGAGAGCCGTCCCGCCGAGGAGTGTTATGAGGCTGAGCGCGCTCCACAGAAAGGCGTCGCTTGTGGGCCGATTCCCCGCGAGGGGATCGTACGGGAAATTGTTCGTATACGAATAGGTCTTGCCGGGCCGGTTGGCGACAGAGGCCCAGGCGGTCCATGCGAAGAAGGCGGTGAGGTGCCTCAACTCCTCAGGATCGTGCACCTGCTTGTTCATCAGGCCCCGATTGGAAAGCGGGTCCGCAAAGTACATCCTCCACCTTTTGATCTGTTGCCCGTAGGACGCTTCCTCCGGGGGCGTGAATGTCAGCGCATGAGTCTCGGGATTGTAGCGATTCTGTTTGAGCATTCCAGAGGCTTCGGCGGTGACGCCAGCGCGCTCCAGAGACGAAAGCCGGGAAACGGGTCGGTTGAAGCGTTCCTGCGCGATGAACTCTGCTGCGTCAACCGCGAGACCATGCAGATACGTTGCGGAAAAATCAGGCCCGAGGTACGCGCCGTGTCCCCATATCGTGCCATTCTCCATGAGGCCGTGTTTCAGAAAGACCTGCTGACCGGCAAGGATGTCGGCACCGGTGAAGAGAACAGCCCCTGCGCCGTTGACTACTTTTTCGGGGATGGGAGGAGCGTCTTTATAGGATCTGACCGCAATCCAGATGAGCACTGAAAATCCCAGAATCAAAATGAGGAGGACGGCATTTCTCCAACGGGGAGAAAGTGTATCCGTCGCATGCTGTTCATCAGGCATGACACCCTCCTTGGACAGGTACGCTCTTTTGGGAACGGGCTACTAAGGCTATCGTTAATGTAGTTCTGCCGTGTGGCTTGTGCAAATAGAAGCGGTGTTATAGAGAAGTTACGTTCCTGTTCTGAATTCCGGTATCGGGTTTATTCCGTTGTTACCCAGAAAGAGGGGCTTCTGGATTGCAACGTGTCCGGCCCTCTCCAGGAACATAAGGTGGTAACCGCCGGGGTCGGGCAGTTCTACCACGTCGAACCAGTATTTACCGAGCGACTTCACGACTTCCACCGGCGCGTTGAAGGTAACGGGTTTCGTGATGTACGAGTTCTGCGGCTGGAGCGCTTTCTTCCTGCCTCTGACTCAAGACATCGAAGAGCCTTTTCATCTGTTCGTGATTCGAGCGAAGTCTGGCGAGGAGAACCTCCTCCTCAGGGTTGCCCGCTATGCGTTGCGACAGGACCTTTCCCGGAGATGCATGCATCAACTGTTTGGGAGGCCGCATTCATCTGCCTGGCCGCTAACACGACCGTGAGCGCGACGACCAGGGCGAGCCCGATCGTGATTGACCGCGTTCAGCCGAAACTTCGTCCTGCGAAAACGAGCCGCAAGACCAAGATAATAAAGAGGCTACTGGAACGAACAATAAAGTCTCATCGATTTATTTCGGCGTAAGCTTCATCTGTTCGAGCTCGGCTCGACCCAGAAGTCCGTAAGGGTTGGCGAGCGTCTCGATGATCTCAAAGTGATTGTAGCCCTCGGCGACGAGCAGCTGCACAGGTTTATGTGCCGCTTTCAAAGCGGCGGCGAAATCACGCGACTGGCGTTGGAACTCCGGCGTCTCGAACGTGCCGTGGGCAACGATTACGGGACAGTTCAGTTTGTCGAGATGGCGCTGAGTGCTCAAGGATTGCTCCATCTCATCAGTGAACTTGACGTACTTGCTGCGAGCCGAGAGTCGTACGGGTTTGAGGTCGAACATACCGCTGCAGCACAGCCCACCTTTCACGGTATCCGGAGGGAGGTCGAAATCCCTCTGCCAATCGGTGACGAGTATGACGCCTGCCAGGTGGCTACCTGACGAATGGCCTGAAACGTAGATGCGGCCGGGATCGCCGCCGAAGCTTTCGGCGTTGCGGTAGACCCAGGCAACTGCGCGACGTACCTGTTCTGCCATGGGCAGCAGGCTGTCCCCTGCATCCTGCACTGCGGTGAAATCAGGCACGACGTAATGGGCGCCCGCGTTCACGAAGAGTTCCGCCGGGAACGCATAATCCTTCGCAAAACCGCCGCGCCAGGCGCCGCCGTGGATGAAGACATGAACCGGCGCTTTGGGGTGCTTCGTCACGAATACGTCGAGCGCCTCGACCGGTGTAGGTCCATAGGCGTAGCGCCGCGGCTGACCGAGCCTAGCGCGGGTGGCATTACTGTTGGTGGCGTAGCGGCCGACGATCTGCTGCGCGTTCGGAGCGTACACGCTCTGGTCATACGCGTCGTCAAGTTCCTTCTGATCCATGTCGAGCCAGACGCGCGGTCCTTTTACGCGTGGCGCCTGCGGGGCTGCCTGCTCTGCAAGCGCCGCACCGGCCGTTGCGAGCATCATACCGGCTGTTCCGAGGAACGTCCGTCGTGAAAGCTCATTCCCGAGAAAATTTTTCCTTGCCGACATAGGTCACCTCCTAACTCTAATCTGTGCTGGAGTGTAACAGACACAACTCGGGCCGACAACTAAAATGTGATGGGCGACGTGCATCGCGCGTTGTTTCGCGTCCACGAGAGAGGGGACACGGTCACATCAGTGGTTTGGCTGTCTTCTTAACTGTTTCAGAAGAAAGAGGAGTCCGCTTGAGAGTGCAGTGAGGAGGCCAAGCAGAAAGATGCCCAGACGAAAGCTGACGAGATCTCCGGAGAGACCTATGAGCCAGGGGAAAACTGCCGAACCTGCCATCCCCAGCGTAATAATGAATCCTGTGGCGGGACCGCGGGATTCTACGTCGAACATTCTGGAGATCGCGACCAATGCTACCGGGAAGAGGCCTGTCGCGACGCTTGCCTGCATGAAGAGCAGCGGTTTGACCCAGGCGGTTGTGGCGAGGGCCAATAGCATCGTCATCCCGCCGGTGGCGAGAGCGAAAAAGAAAAGGGTCTTCCTGAGGTTGACCCGGTCGACAAAGAGACTGGCTCCCAACGCCACAGCTATACCTCCGAGCCGCGATAGCCCGAAGATGGCATTTCCCTGCTGTACACTCATGGAAAGCTCTTTTACGAGATAGAGCGGCATCACGTAGTAAAGGCCCAGCAGAGACCCTGAACTGAAGCCCCATGTTGTTCCCATGATCCAGAAGGCGCGGCTCCTGAAGATCTGAGGCTGAAAGAGCTTTGTGCCCGGCTGTATCTTTACGTCAGTAGTGGAGAAACCGAAGGCTACCGCACCCAATAGAAGCAGGATGGCAAAGATCATGAAGATACCGCGCCACGGAAGAAAGGAAAGAATAAAGAGGGCGACAAAAGGCGCTGCAAAGATGCTGACGGAACTCGCTGATTCGTGGAAAGCGATGACTTTCCCCCAAACCCCCTCAGAGTAGTAATTCGTAATGATAGGGATGATAGTTGGCAGATGCACACCCAGCGCAAAAGCAAGTAGAAAGGCGGCTGGAAAAAAAGCTCGAATCTGTCGATGAAGGGGATGATAGAAAGAACAACCCCCGACACGCTCATTGACAGAAGAATGGTGCGCTTACGCCCAAGGCAGGTCGTCACAGGTCCTGCGAAGGAGAGAGCGAGCGCATAACCGAGTGTGACGAACGTAAATATACTTGCAGCCCTCGCATGGCTGACGTGGAACTCATCCTCGAGAAGGGGCAGGATAGGCGTGAAGACGAGTCTCCCATTGAAATTCATGAACCAGATAAACCAGAGGAAAAGAAGAAAGAGGAGACCTTTGCCTCTGAGCGATGTGAAGCGCGGCATAAGGTGATCAGTTTATCCCGGAACAGCGTAGATTGCACTTGACAAGAAACTGATCGTGCAGCTATTATCGTCTGCGCACGGGGTTTCCGGCAACTCCGACGCACCATTCAGGAAGGAGAAATAATGGAAGATCCGAAAGAAAGGCTGGTCACGTCAGTTTCTCACGCAGAGCTGGAAAGGAGATGGAAAGCCGCAAGAGAACTCATGCAGGAACGCAAGGTGGATTTCCTGGTGATGAGGCAGGACGAGGAATTCTACGGCGGCTATGTGCGGTGGTTCAGCGCAATTACACCCCGCCATAGCTATCCTTTCACGGTCATCTTCCCGGTTGATGACGAGATGACAACCATCAGCAGCGCACCTCCGAACGTAGGCAGGCCGCCGGAATGGTCCGTGTACGGCATCAAGAGTAGATTAGGGGCGCCGTACTATCCATCGATGCATTACACCAACAGCTATGACGCCGAGCTGGCGGTGAAGGTTCTCTCGGAGAGGAAGGCACCGACCATAGGATGGGTGGGGGTATCGTCGCTTCACGTAAACTTTTATCGATATGTGACAGAACACTGCCCTGGTGCCACATTCGTCGATATGACAGATCCTATAGATTACCTGAAAGCCATCAAGAGCCCTGAAGAAATCGAGCTGATCAAGGGCACAGCCGCGCTGCAGGACAAGGCGCTCGATTACGTGCGGCAGCGGATCAAGCCCGGCTTGAAAGACGTGGATCTTCACGCAGAGGCGGACTACATTTCCACCAAGCTCGGGTGCACCCGGCTCCAGGTGCTGATAAGCTCCTATCAGCAGGGGGATGCGCCCATGGGATTCATGGGCCGCCATTTCATGAACAGGACTTTGAAGAAAGGTGACCAGGTCGTCGTTCTCCTTGAGGGCAATGGACCGGGCGGTTATTACACGGAGATTGCGAGGGTTTTCTCGCTGGGACGGGAACCCGACCAGGAGACGAAGGATATGTTTGCACTTGCCGTTGAGACGCAGAAACTGAACCTGTCCTTTATGAAGCCCGGAGCCGATCCGAAGGAAATATGGGACGCCAGCAACGCGCACCTCGTGAAGATGGGCTCAGGTCCTGAAGGCAGGCTCTACGCGCATGGTGAGGGCTACGAGCTGGTGGAGAGGCCGGCCATACGCTATGACGAACCCATGAAGCTGCAGGCAGGGATGAACCTGGCCGTCCACCCTGTTGCAAAAAACAGCCGGGTCTGGATCACACTCTGTGACAATTATCTGATCACGGAGAACGGTGTGAGCGACTGTCTCCATAAGACCCCCAAGGAGATATTCGTCGTATGAAAGGCAGCGCTGAAGAGATGTACATACTTCTCGCGATGCCGGATGCTGAAGATTACCACAAGGATCTCCGGGAGAAATTCCCCGACTTGCAGATCCATGCCGTCACCAGCGAAGAAGGAATCAGGCCGCACGCGGACAAAGTGGATATCCTCATCACGCTTTACCGGGTTGCCGATGACATCCTGAAGCAGACGACCAATCTCAAATGGATTCAGGTCATCACGTCAGGCGTGAACTATCTCCTGAGCCGTCCTTCTCTCAGGAAGGATATCATCATTACTTCGGGCCGGGGCATTCACGGGCCGCAGGTGTCCGAGATGGCCATTCTTCTCATGCTCGCTTTGAACAGGAATTTTCCGGAGAACGTGAGAAACCAAGATAAGAGAGCCTGGGTCAGGTGGAAATCAAAGCTGCTCTATCAGAAGAACGTCGCCATTGTCGGCGTTGGCGTGATCGGGGAGCAGCTGGCCCGGAAGTGTAAAGCGTTCGGCATGACCGTGTATGGGATTGATATTGTGAAGAGGGATCTGGATTGCGTCGATTTCTTCTATGGCCCCGAGGACCTGCTCAACGTGGCGGGCGAGGTCGATTACCTCGTCCTGGTTGCACCTTCAACGCCCGAGACTCAGAAGATAGCGGGAAAACAGCTCCTCGCAAAGATGAAGCCGACCGCGTTCCTGCTTAACGTTGCGCGAGGAGAACTGGTAGATGATGCGGCGCTGATGGAGGCGCTCGATAGGGGGCAGATTGCAGGCGCGGCGCTGGATGCTCTGTCTACCGAGCCGTTGCCTGCGGACCATCCCTTGTGGCATGCGAAGAACCTGATCATCACACCGCATGTTGCAGGTGAGGCAGATATGTACCGCAAACAGATAATGCCTATCATCGAAGAGAATCTTCGAAAGTTCCTGAGTGGAGAGCGACGAAACCTGGTCAACTTTATAGAGCGCTAGCGACGAAGGAGGCAGTGCACGTGATGATATCCACCCGTTTATGCGTCTGGTCCTTTTTCTTGTGGTGGCTGGGATTCTTTACCATTGGTGTTGCCCTATTTGTTCCTGCCGCGGTCGATGCAGCGGGCTATCCGGACCACAACATACAGATTGTCATCCCCAATCCGGCCGGTGCGCAGACAGACATCACAGGAAGGTTGCTGGCGTCGGAAATGGAGAAGGTTGTCGGCGGGAAGATAATCCCCAACAATAAACCCGGAGCGTCGACGGTTCTCGGCACGGATGCGGTTGTCCGAGCAAAAAAAGACGGATACACGTTGCTGTACGGCGGTGCCTCTTCCATCGTCTATGTGCCGATTGCCAACCCGGACGTCGTCCACTATGATCCGGCCAGGGACCTGGAGTCTCTCGGGCTGCACTTCTTTCTTCCCCAGAGTATAACCGTCAGGTCCGATGCTCCATGGAAAAGCTTCCAGGAGTTCATCAGCTATGCAAAGGCGAACCCTGGAAAAGTTCGTGTAAGCACCACCGGTATAGGCTCATCACCACATTTTATATTGGAGATGATCCAATCCATGACCGGCACGCACTTCACCCATGTTCCTTTCGAAGGAGGGGAATCGGTAGTGACCGCAGTTCTCGGAGGACATGTGGAAGCCACCTGCGAAGCAGTCGCGAAGGTGAAGCCGCACGTGGAAGCGGGAAGGATGCGGATTCTCCTCATCACGAATAAGATGGCTGCTTTTCAGTCTGTTCCCACAATCACGGAACTGGGCTACAAACAGGATCTGCCACTGACGTGGTGGGGACTCTGGGCTCCGAGCGGGATTCCGGAGCAGGCGAGAAAGGTCCTGATTCCGGCGGTGGAGCAGGCGGTGAAGCTGACCAAATCCAGGATGGACCAGTTGGGAAATATTTGTGAATACAGATCGCCCGAGGAAGTCAGGAAGCTGAGGGAAGAGGAGTACAGGAAAGTCTACGAAATAGCAGTAAAGATAGGCATACGAAAAAACTAGCCGGAAATCGTTGAGCAGTATTTTCTTGACGACTCAACCGAAAGGGAGGACCAGACCATGAGAAAAGCTCTTTGGCTGACCGCTGTGGTGTTGATAGCGCTTAGTCCGCAGATCACGCTTGGCGCAGCGCCATTTTACGAAGGAAAGACTATACGCGTGACAGTCGGAGTCTCAGCGGGCGGCGGCTTCGATAACGAGGCGCGCATTCTTGCCCGGCATATGCCCAAGTACATCCCGGGCAAACCGACGATCATTGTTGAGAATATAACCGGGGCAGGTGGGTTGATTTGTGCTAATCAACTCTACAAGCTTGCGGCGCCTGATGGTCTGACCTTCAGTCACTTTAACGGCGGCTTTCTTTTCGCGCAGGTGCTGGAACAGCCGGGCATCGAGTTCGACGCTCGAAAATTCACCTATCTCGGCGCCGTCTCCATGGAGAACGCGGTCCTCTTTGTCACCAAGGCGAGCGGCATCACGAGCATAGAACAGTTCATGAGTTCAAAGACGCCGATTAAATTGGGTGGAACAGGAATTGGAGCGTATGCACCAGACGCGATCATCAAGATATGGAAAGCAGTCTCTGCGATGCCCGCACAGCTTATCGGCCCCTATAAGGGCGGAGCTGACGTAAGGCTTGCCTGTGAAAGCGGAGAACTCGCAGGCAGCGTTATTTCCTGGGATGCGATGAAATCAGCCTGGGGAAAACGTTTCGACAGCGGTGAAGCACGGGTCATCATGCAGGCAGTAGCTAAACCGCGGCCGGACCTTCCCAAAGTTCCCACGGATATGATGCTAGCCAAAACGGATGAGGGGCGGCAGTTGATCGATATCGGCGTCCATCTTAATAATGTTTTTGCGAGGCCTTTTGTCCTTGGGCCTGGCGTGCCCAAGGAACGTGCAGACCTCCTGAGAAGTGCGTTTCAGAAGACAATGGGCGATAAGGAGTTTGTCGATGAGATCCTGAAAGCAAAGCTTGGCGCGGATCCTGTCACCGGAGAAGAAGTGGAACAGGCGGTCCTTAATGCTTTTAAGACGCCGAAGCCGCTGGTGCAGAAGCTGAAGGAGATTTACTACAAGTGATGATGAAGCGCTCCTGTTCTTCCGCATCTTCGCATCTTCGCTTCATCGCTTGCTCGAGTTTTGGCCTATGCTCGAACTGATCAATTCATTCATTTCGGGCCTCACGCAGATCTTTGTCTGGTCAACCTTCGGCCTCATGCTGCTTGGCATCGCCATCGGTTTTGTGGTCGGCATTCTTCCAGGGTTGGGAGGGCCTGCGACGATTGCGTTGATGCTGCCCTTCATCGTTAAGATGCGGCCTGTGGAAGCCTTTGCCATTCTCCTTGGCATGGCTTCAGTGCTGGCAACGACGGGCGATATCACCTCGGTGCTTTTCGGTGTACCCGGCGAGCCGACAACCGCAGCCACCATCATCGACGGTCATGCCATGGCCAAGAAGGGACAGGCCGGCCGGGCGCTGGGTGCGGTATTGATGAGCTCGCTTGTGGGGGCAGTATTCGGCGCTTTTGTGCTCGCTCTTTTTATCCCTGTCGTTCGCCCCCTGGTCTTGACGTTCGGATCACCGGAACTCTTCATGCTCGCAATTCTCGGCCTTACGTTTATCGCCTCACTGAGCGGCGGTGCTTTGCTGAAGGCGCTCTTGGGCGCCGGGATCGGCCTTTTCCTCGCCACAGTGGGCATGGATCCGCAGTCCGGCATACAGCGCTTCACCTTCGGCCAGGTGTTTCTGTGGGACGGGGTAGGCCTGGTGCCCATCACAATGGGATTTTTTGCTATTCCGGAGATTATTGATCTTGGCATCCAGCGTTCCAGCATCGCGACCGGGCAGATAGAAAGGCTGGGCGGGGTCATGCAGGGAATAAGGGATACCTTCCGCCATTGGTGGCTCGTCATGCGCTGCAGCGCACTGGGCACTTTCTGCGCCATCATTCCCGGCATGGGTCCCTCTGTCTCCCAGTGGCTGGCCTACGCACAGGCGCTGCAGAGCTCCAAGGAGAAGGAACGATTCGGAAAGGGCGCAGTGGAGGGAGTGTTAGGACCCGGTGCTGCAAATAATTCCGCTATGGGTGGTAGTCTGATTACCACAGTTGCCTTTGGCGTTCCTGCCAGCGTGCTGATGGCGATTCTGATAGGCGCATTCCTCATCCAGGGCATAGTGCCCGGTCCTGACATGCTGATCCCTGAGGCGAAGGGCGG
Source organism: Syntrophorhabdales bacterium (assembly GCA_035541455.1). NCBI lineage: Bacteria > Pseudomonadati > Thermodesulfobacteriota > Syntrophorhabdia > Syntrophorhabdales > Syntrophorhabdales bacterium. Next base: position 33,647 of record DATKNH010000138.1, on the reverse strand, counting down.
CCATCTGGGGCTTACCTTTTCTTTTGTATGGATCGTTGTCGTCTCCAATATCATTACGGTCGCCGTCTGCCTTCTGTTCCTGAACCAGCTGGTTAAAATCACGTACGTGCGCGGAAGCGTGGTCATTCCAATCATTCTCCTTCTTATCTATCTCGGTACCTTTGCGGAAAAGAATGCTTTCCCCGACCTGGTGCTCATGCTCTTTTTTGGTGTACTGGGGTGGATTATGCAGCGCCTCCATTGGCCGCGTCCACCGTTCATCCTTGGTCTGGTGCTCGGCAACCTGGCTGAGAGCAGGCTTTTTCTTTCAGTCAATAACTACGGCCTTGCCTGGCTTTCACGGCCTGCGGTCCTCGTGATCATGGCACTCACGCTTGCCGGAGCCTTTTATCCGCTGGTTAAGAGAATGCGGGAAAAGAGGGAGGAAAAAGAAGATGGGGCAGCTGTCTCGGGCCCGACTGCGCAGCAGAAGAAGCGTCTTCAGTTCAACTGGGCAAGTGCCTTCAGCCTCGCGCTGGTGCTCATTTTCGGCGCTGCCTTGTGGCAGAGCAGAACATTCAGTTTTACCGCCGGCTTCTTCCCGTGGGTGATAGGCTTCCCGGTATTTGTGTTTGCGATGATACAGTTACTGTTTGACCTCACAGGCCGCAAGGCTCGCAAGGGGCATGACGATGATATGGAGGAAGCAGGGGCAGATCTCCCGAAGCATGTGGTTAATCTCCGTACTGCTAATGTATTCATGTGGACGTTCGCCTGGTTCCTTTCGATCTGGCTTTTCGGCTTCACCATTGGCGCGCCGCTCTGCACGTTTATACAGCTTAAGATGGGTGAGCGTGAAGGTTGGCTGCTGACACTTCTTCTTACCGCAACCGCCTGGGCGTTCATCTATTTCGGATTCGACCTCCTTCTCCATGTTCCATTTCCAAAGGGTCAGCTTTTCATCTGGCTCAAAGGGTTTTCTTCAATCTAGTGTCGCAGCTGCAATCCTCGATTTGTGCTTGCAAAAATAGAGACTATATTCTACGCTTCGAATAGGGGGTGTCAACTGAGACTCGAACGTGTCCCGTGTGTCAACGTAAGAAAGAAAGCTAAACCCGAGGCAGAATGGTATGTTGCGCGCTTCTTGTGAGATGAGCAGATGGAGAGAAAACGTACAGAGGAGCCGCTGAAGAGAAGTGAAGAAGAAGCCCGGCGGTTAGCCCAGGAAGCGAGCGTTATTGCCGAGATCGGGCGCATCATCAGTTCAAGTTTCGATATTGAAGAAGTCTATGAGCGCTTTGCCGAAGAGGTGCATAAACTCATTCCCTTTGACCGTGTTCTGGTCAACCTTGTGGATCATCAGGGGGGCACCATCACCACTGCGTATACAGCAGGGATGGAGGTCCCAGGCAGAGCGAAGAGAGTCGTCTTTCCAATCAAGGGGACTGTCACCGAAGAAATGATACGTTCCTATGCCCCCGTTCTTTTTAATCCAGAGTCTGTCGAGGAGGTACAAGAGCGCTTTCCCGGGTTGCTGTTCGCTTACAAAGCCGGTCTGCGTTCCAGACTTTCCGTGCTCCTGATCGCCAGGGGGACAGTGATCGGAAGCCTTACGCTCTGGTCAAAGCAGACGAAGGCGTACGGTGAGCGTGACATTACGCTGGCGCAGAGTGTTGCCAGCCAGATCGCCGGTGCTATTGCCAATGCCCAGCTTTTCCAGGAGTGCAACCGTGCAGCCGAGGCCCTGAAAGAGAGCGAGGAGAGATATCGGGGCATCTTCGACAATGCCCTGGAAGGCATTTTTCAGAGCACTCCAGAAGGACGGTTTGTGAGTGTCAACCCCGCCCTTGCGAGGATCTACGGCTGGGAATCCTCTCAGGAAATGATACGGGAAGTCCCCAGTGTCTGGAGCTTATATACTGACCATGCAGTCTGTTTGCACCATAGGAAGCTTCTCGACGATAAGGGAGTCGCACGAGGCCTCGAAGCGGAACATTGGCGAAAAGATAGAAGCAAATTTCTCGTTTCTCTTGAGATCAGGGAAGTGAGGGACTCTAGCGGGATAAAGGTATACTACGAAGGGTTAGTGCAGGACAGCTCGGAGAAGAGGGAACTTGAAGACCAGCTTCGCCAGGCTCACAAAATGGAGGCCATCGGCACCCTTGCAGGCGGCATTGCCCATGACTTCAATAACATACTTGCGGCGATGATGGGATTTTCGGAGCTTGCTCGTGACCGCATCCCCTCTGATTCCGATGCGCAGCATTACCTTAAAAGGGTGTTGGATGCGGGTCTCAGGGGGAGAGAGCTCGTCAGGCAGATTCTTGCTTTCAGTCGCAAAGCCGAAGGCGAACGAAGTGATGTCAGGCTCACGTCGGTCGTAAAAGAAACGTACGAGTTATTAAGGTCCTCTCTGCCGAGCACGATTCGTATGCCGCTTGCCATTACGACGAACGAGGATCACGTGATTGCCGATCCGACGCAGCTGCAGCAGGTGATAATCAACCTTGCCACTAATGCGGCGTATGCCATGCGGGATTCGGGGGGAGAACTCGCAATCAGTGTCTCTTCTGTCACCTTTCCTCCGGACAGTTCCTTTGTAAATCCCGATCTCAAGCCGGGGACCTACGTGAAACTGACCGTACAGGACACCGGAGGCGGAATTCCCGAAGAAGTACGAGGGAGGATATTCGAACCGTTCTTTACCACCAAGGGCAAGGGTCAGGGCACGGGCATGGGTCTGGCGGTAGTACATGGCGTGGTGAAGGGACACGGGGGCGCGATCGCTGTGCAAAGCGAGGTCGGGAGAGGATCAAGGTTTGATGTTTTCTTGCCGTCTGCGCAGATTAGGACAACCAGTGAAGAGAATTCAAGAATATCTACACCCACAGGAACTGAGCAGATACTCTTTGTGGATGACGAAGAGATGCTCCTCGAAATGGGTAAGGCTATGCTGGAGGGACTCGGGTACCAGGTAACTCTTGCTCAACATGCTTCGGAAGCCTGGAGGCTCTTCAGCGATCAGCCCGGGCGGTTCGATCTCGTAATCGTGGATCAGACTATGCCTGACATGACGGGGATGGAACTGGCGAAAAAGATGCTCAAGGTACACCCGAAGGTGCCTATCATCCTCTGCACCGGATACAGCGACCTGGTATCGGCTGAAAAAGCAAAGGAAGCCGGTATCCGCGAGTTCTCGATGAAACCGCTGGCCAAGAAGGAACTGGCAGAGGTTGTGCGCAGAGTGCTCGATCAGACAAAGGATTCATCGGCCGGGAAGGTATCTACGCACAAAGCTCGTTAGCCCGGGTTCATACACGGGCAGAGACTGATGAAAACCCCCGTTATGAGATCCTGATGTGAGGAGCAATTCCTTGGGAGAGGGAGCAGCTTCGTAGAGCTCCTCCGCATGGTGAAGGGCAATCATTTCGTCGTCGCGGCTGTGTATGATGAGCACAGGACACCTTGCGGACCTGATATACTCTACTGTGTTGTAGGCATTGCCAAGGATAAGCCCCGCCGGAGCCCATGGGACGAGCTCATGGCCGACAGTTGCGATGCGGGTAAAGGAAGAATCGACGACGAGCACAGCCGGCGTTCTGTCCCGGGCAAGGTGTGCGGCAACTGACCCGCCGAGTGATTTTCCATATATGATAATGCAGCGGGGGTCTACTCCCCGTTCCCGCACAAGATAGCGCCACGCGGCCTCGGCATCCAGGTAGGTGCCCTTTTCTGTGGGAGAGCCTGCACTCATGCCGTACCCGCGATAATCAACGGAAAGAGTGCTGAGCCCCATCCTGTGCCAGACGAGCACCGGTTCAAGATAGTGCGAGATATTACCACCGTTGCCGTGAAAAAAGAGAATCACGCCGATCTGCTCTTGTGCGGGTATCCACCAGGCCGAAAGCCTGACGCTGTCTTCCGTTTCAAATGAGACACTCTCGTAGGTGAGGTTCTCGTCTTCAGGAGTAGCCCTGATCACCTTATCGGGACGATACATGAACTGAGCCCCGCAACCGGGAAAAACAAAGAGCATGAGTAGAACGATCGCGGGGAAAAGCGGGAGTTTACGGCGGGGGTCAAAATTCTTTTTTAATTCAGAAGTAAACATTGATGCCGCACTTCAGCTCCGTCTGATAGAAAGAGTAACTTCTGCTTCGTGTGAGACCGAGAGAGATGGTTGAATTAGTGCTGAGGATAACGCTCTGCATGAGTCCGGCTTCAAAGAAGTTGTACTCGCTTCCCAATCCATAGTAGATGTTTTTTGCGTAGAGGTGCACCCTCCAGGAGTCGTTGATCTTCCTCAGGAGTCCCGCTGAAGCGCCCGCTCCGATTGCGTAGTTGTCCGGGATAGCGCCCCCGGCGGTGAAACTCGACTGCACCATAAAATAATAGAGCCCAAGAATGTCGTTCTTCCAGGAAAATCCGCCGGCGGGAGTGAGATGGGCGATCATGTGATCCTTACCGTCGTTCATGATCCTCTGTGTCAAGCCGGTATCCACCATCCAGGAAATCGGCTGGAACAGCATATCCCTGGGCGCCAGAGAAACGATATTAATGACGTCCAGGCCCTCCAGCTTAAACTTGTTCTCCTGGGAATAGTACCTGACGCTGGTTTCTCCAAAGATGATCTGCGCTCCCTCACGGTACCCCTTCCCATCATCGAGAAGGCTGTGATAGACAGGCCTGTAACTGAGCTCCTGGAAGGGACTGCCTCCCTTTGAGCCTGCTGCGAACCCTATCCGGCTCGGGTCGTGCCCCTGGTCCGGTCTCGGCGGAACAGGCACCCGGTATTGTTGGCTATCCTGCGCCCCGAGGTTGCTCCTTGTCTGCAGGATTTTAAGGAACCTTTCAATGTACGTCTCCGTGGGTATCTCTTTTCGTGTGCGCAGGTATTGAAGGTAATCAATTGAAAGGTCGTATGTCAGTATCTTTTTTTCCGGCTGCGGGACGTCCTGCTTCAGTCCCTCATCGGGCGGAAGCTGCCCTCTGGCCATACGGATTGCAGTCATTTTTTCATCTCTCGTCATCAGGGACCCGAGGTACTCTATCTTCGTTGTTTGCGAGGGTCTGAACTCAGCCCCGAGAACTATGCCTTTCTTTTGCGCGTCCTTAATCGTATCGAGGGGAATGACCCAGAACCTCTGTTGATCCGTCAGATGCAGGGAGGGTCGGGCAGCCTCAAGGAGAAAGAGCAGGTCGTAGGAACAGTTTTCATCAAAGAAATAGTAGTACGCATAAATGTTGTCCAGCTCGTAGAGATGCATGAGAAGCTGTTTCGTTTCGTCCCGGGTCAGGTTGAGAGGGTATTCCCAGATGTCCCTCCTGTCGATATCGCCGTATTCCTGCAGTTTGCCGTAATAAGGTAGCATGGAGAAATAGCCTTTGTAGAAACCAAAGAGACCCTTAACCGCGTAAAGAGGACCGAACGTCTCCTGGGTGAACGCGGCGTAATTGACTGCATACGCGAGGAGCTTACTTTTTGACTCGGTCTCTATGACCAGCAACGTGTGGCCGAACATTGACGCAGGACTATTGATGTGCGCGTCCGGAAAAACGAGCGTGACCGATTCTGGTTTCATCTCGTCCAGCAGGCTGTCGAAAGACTTGATCGGTTCATTGTAATTACTGCATTCCGGAGCAGGGATACGCGACTCGTCCAGACGAAGCTTCTCTTTTATCCATGCATATCGCGCCACAAACTTGCAGGCCACAGGCTTTCCGTCTCTGACCTCGTTAGTGAAAATACCTCTGATAGTTGCCTCAAGTTCTGACGCCGCATTGTACTTGCCGTCTTTCGCGAGGAAGAATTTCGGATCGTCGATCAGGCTTCGCGTGCCGAAAAAGCCTTTGTTGTAGTGAAGGAGGATCTGCCAGTACCGATCTTGATACAGGGCTTTATCGCGGGCCTCTGTCAGTGCGGAATCGAGATAAGAACTATCTTCAGCGCAGAGCCTTGCAGCAAAGCCGGCGCTGTATAAAATCAGGAGGCATGAAAGAAAGATGGAGATGCGCGCCTTTTTTAGGCGCAGCATCTCCTGGGATTGTCTAATCGTAAACTGATTACGTGGAAGAGATAACAGCCTCTATATTCCTTACCACGTCTTGAGCGCTGACCGATTCAGATGTATAGATACGGGCAAAGTTCTTCTGAAGCTTTGCATTAAAGGCTGTTCTGTCCTTCTGGGGTACGTTCATGAGCGAGGCCAGTGTATCGAGGTGCTCGCCGTTACCTTTGGCGATATCTTTTGCCAGGCTGTCCATATTGTCTGCCACGAAAACATTCACTTTCTGATTTGAGGTCCATTCCGAGTACTGTGTGCAGTTGGATGTACCTGACGTGATACCAAAAGTCTGGTTACCGGAAGAGCCGTTCGTGGTCGCTGCCGATATTTGGGAAATAAGGCCGTCATTTCCTTCCCAGGCCATCGAGCCGAGACCACAGCCGTAATTCTTCTGGTCGGCAAGCAGAGTCGTGCTGAAACCAATCACCATGAAACCCACGAACAACAGGACAAGCGTTTTTTTCATTGACCTACCTCCTCTGATATTTTATAAGGGATGTTAGTACAGCCGGCACGATAAGTCAAGTCAATTAACGGTGAATCTATGTTAAATATCGGTTAAGTAATCGCGTGACTTTCCGCGCGAAAATAGTAGACTACTCCTGAGGTCGAGAACAAAGAGATGAATTGCGGAGACGAGAATGGGCGCAAGCCAGATAGCCTGAAGCAGGGCGATACTGAAAAAGAGAAAGGAAAGCTGGCCACCGTTGCGAAGGCATTTCGAGCTGTCAATGCCATCGTGGTGTTCGGCATTCCATTGCTTGCAGGTACTGCCGCGTTACTGGGCTATGGCGTGCACAAAGCATACAAGCGAATGACCCGCAGGTGATTATGACCGCGGGAACACTCAGGTGCGGGGAATTGCTCCGGTTGGAGTCCTCCGGCGCGATTACCCGAAGCGGCCCGTGATGTACTGTTCTGTCCGCTCGTCTTTGGGTGATGTGAAGATCTGGTCTGTTTTGCCAAACTCAACAAGTTCACCGAGCAGCATGAAGCCTGCATAATCGGAGACTCGCGCAGCCTGCTGCATGTTATGCGTGACGATGAGGATGGTGTAATCCTTTTTTAACTCTGCCATCAGCTCTTCTATTCTGAGCGTTGCTATGGGGTCAAGCGCCGAGCATGGTTCGTCGAGGAGAATTATTTCAGGCTCGATGGTCAATACGCGGGCAACACAGAGTCTCTGCTTCATCTCGTCCGAGAGAGTAAGAGCCGGCTGCTTGAACCTATCCTTGATGTCATCCCAGAGGCCGACTGCCCTCAGGCATCTCTCGACTGTTTCATGGTGCTTCTGCCTTTTCACGCCATGGACCTTGAGACCGTACACCAAGTTCTCGTAGACGCTGAACGGGAAGGGGTTGGGCCGCTGAAAAACCATGCCTACTCTTCTCCGCAAATCTATCACGTCGATTTCATCCATAGGGGTCTCATTGATGTACAGTTCACCCTCGATTCTGACCTCGGGAATCAGTTCATTCATCCGGTTAAAACAACGGAGCAGCGTTGACTTGCCACACCCCGAGGGACCGATCAGTGACGTTATGGAATTCTTAATTACCTTGAAGTCCACATTGATGAGAGCGTGAAACCCTCCGTAGTACAGGTTGAGCGACTCTGTCGCTAAGGCAAAGCCCTGCATGTCCGTATCTGTGGCCATTAGCCGAATTTCCCCTGGATATAATCTTCCGTCATCTTGGCGGTAGGCGTTGTGAAGACTTTATCTGTGGGGCCGAACTCGATCAGTTCGCCCAGGTAAAAGAAGGCCACGAAATCGGTGGCGCGCGCTATCTGCTTGGTGTTGTTTGAAACCAGGATAATGGTGTGCTGGTACTTCAATTCGGCGAGCGCCTCCTCGATCTTTGCGGTTGATATAGGATCGAGTCCGGAGCACGGCTCGTCAAGAAGAATAATCTCCGGTTTCAGGGAGAGCGTCCTTGCGAGGCAGAGCCGCTGCTGCTGGCCGCCGGAAAGCTTCGTTGCCGATTCCTGCAGCCGGTCCTTGACTTCATCCCAGAGAAAGGCCTTCCGCAGGCTTTCTTCTACCAGCGCGTGGAGCTCGACTCGGGAATAGTTCTTGTTGAGCTTCGGGCCGAATGCGACATTCTCGAAGATTGAACGGGGAAGGGGAATAGGGGTCGCGAACACTGTTCCTATTCTCTTTCTGAGGTGTACCTCGTCGATGCGGCCGTTAATGATTTCCTGGCCGTCGAGCAGCACGCTTCCGCTTATGGCAACGCCATCCTCGAAGCTGACCATCTTGTTGAGCACTGAGATGAGGGTCGACTTCCCGCTTGCCGCCGGTCCCATCAATCCGTAAATCCTGTTCGCATAGATGTCGAGGTCGATCCCCTTTAACACCTCTTTAGTGCCGAAGCTCAGCTTCAGCTGTCGTATCGTCACCTTGGTATTCATGGGTTAGCTGTACCTGGCTATCATTTTATTCATGGTGTAATAAGCGGCCACGTTGATCAGGAGAATGCTGACAACGAGCACCAGTGCGGTCGCATACGCCTTCTCGAGGGATATGCCTTCCCGTGCCAGAATGTAAAAGTGCACGGCCATGGTTCTTCCTGAATCGAGCAGGCTTGTGGGTAGTCGCAGAGAGCTTCCCATGGTGAAGATCACTGCAGCGGTCTCGGAAACAGCCCTCCCGACGCTGAGCATGATGCCCGTGAGAATCCCCGGTGCAGCTGAAGGAAGAACGACCTTTGTGACCGTTTCCCATTTTGTCGCGCCCAGCGAGAAACTGACCATGCGCAAATTTCGCGGCACTGCTTTGATCGCCTCTTCTGCGGTGCGTATGATCGTGGGCAGGACCATGATCATAATCGTCAGCGTTCCGGACAGCAGCGACCATCCGAGCTTAAGCTTTATGACAAAAAAAATGAACCCGAAAAGTCCGTAAATGATCGATGGAATGCCGGCAAGGGATTCCACACCGAAACGGATCACACGGGTGAGTGTGGACTCCTTGGTGTACTCGGTTAGATAGATGGCGGTGCCCACGCCAAGGGGCGTGGCAAGGACAATAGAAAGGACGGCAAGAAAAATTGTCCCAAGAATGGCCGGGAATATGCCGCCGTGACGCCCCATGTCCTCCGGGTAAGAAAAGATAAATTCAGGCGTTATGTTGGCGGCTCCCTTGATAAAGACGATAAAGACGATGAAGACAAGGATGCTGACCGTGAAGAGCGCCTGGAGCAGCAGGGCAGTGCGTATGAACTTGTCTGCGAACCTCGGATTGAGTCTCACCCGGCAACCTTCCGTTTTACCCAGAAATTGGCAATGAAGTTGAGTATCATGATGATGGTCAGTAGCACCACTCCCGTGGAGAAGAGGGCGCTTCGGTGATCCCCGGAGGCGTATGCAAGCTCCAGGGCGATGTTGCTGGTCAGGGTTCTCAAGGGATCGAGCAGGCTCATGGGTATGCGCAGCGCATTTCCGGCGACCATGATGACGGCCATGGTTTCGCCTACGGCCCTTCCCATGCCCAGGATGAAACTCGCCAGGATGCCCGACCTGGCGGCCGGAATAACCACATTGTAGATGGTCTGCCACTTGGTCGCGCCCATGGCCACTGACGCCTCCCTGTAGGTAGGTGGAACGCTCATCAGAGAATCGAAAGAGATGCTGATGATTGTGGGCAGAATCATAATGCCGAGCACGATGGAGGTGGCAAGGATGGAGAAGCCTGGACCGCCGAAGTGCTCCCTGATCAGTGGGACGATGTAAACGACGCCTAGAAAGCCATACACTACCGACGGAATACCCGCGAGGAGCTCAAGTGCAGGTTTGAGGAAGAGCTTCATTCTTCGTGACGCGTATTCGGAAAGGTAGGTGGCGCAGCCAAGGGCGAGGGGAGCACCGAAGACGAGGGCTCCGAGCGTTACCATGTACGACGAGACGATCATAGGGAAAATCCCGAAGAACCCCTTGGTCGGTGCCCAGGTGAAGCCAAAAATGATGTTGACCGTTCCTACTTTGTAAAAGAGGGGTAGCCCTTCTCCCAGAATGAACGCAAAGATAATGAAAAGAAAGAGAAGCGAAGACAAAGCAGAGATCACGAGCAGGTATTTGATCAAGCGTTCCCGACTGAGAAGTTGACTAGCCATTGACCGGTACGAGTCCCTCTTTGCGCAATATGGTTTGTCCCTCCCGTGAGAGTACGAAGTCCACGAACACTTTCACCGCTCCGGAAGGCTCGGCTGACAGCAGATAGAGAAAAGGCCTCACCATGCCGTATTTGTGCTGGGTTATGTTTTTGACGGTGGGAGCTATGCCGGCGATCGTGAGGGCTTTTACCTTCTGGTCGACGATGCCGAGCGAGATGTAGCCAATTGCATAGGGGTCTGTGGCTACGACCTCCTTCACTGAACCATTCGAATCCTGAACCATGATACCGTCATCGATGAAGACTTTTCCCATCACAAGCTCTTCAAACGCCCCCCTTGTGCCCGAACCCTCTTCTCTGCTTACGGCATCAATGTTCCTGTCTACCCAGCCAAGCTCTTTCCAGTTCATGATCTTTCCGCTGTAAATCTTCCGTATCTGGTCCAGACTGATATCCTGAAGGGGATTACTGGGGTGGACGATGATGGAAATGCCATCGTAGCAGATGGTTATTAGTTTATGAACTTTTTCATCGCTCTTCAGTTTTCTCGATGACATGCCGATGTCGACCGTTCCGTTCATGGCTGCTTGTATTCCGGCCGAAGAGCCACCACCCTGGACCTCTATCGAGAATCTGGGGTGTCCGACCATAAAATATTCAGCAAGTTTTTCGGAGAAAGGCATGACGGACGTCGAGCCCGCAAGGGTAACCGTATCCTTCCGGCTCGCACCGGACTTGCGTATGTCGAACGTACCCCAGCAGATCAGGGCTATGAATAGAAGCAGCGCTATCGGCGTTGCCAGGTTTTTTCTCATTATTATGGATCAGGATCAGCCTTCAGATGCCGGATGATCTTCCCCTGCACGAGAAATATCACGAGTTCGGCGATGTTGACAGCGTGGTCTGCCAATCTCTCCAAATATTTGGAGATGAAAAGCAGTCGCGTCGCCCTGGATATTGTTCTCAGGTCTTCAGACATATACGTCAGCAACTCGCGGAAAATCTGTTCGTTCAGGTGATCGACGTCCTCGTCTTCCTTGGTGACCTTCCAGGCGAGCTGCGGATCCTCTTTTACGAAAGCGTCAAGGCTTTCTTTAACCATCTGCTGGGCAATCTCCGCCATTTGAGGCAAATCGATGTAAGGTTTGAGCTGCGGCTCCTGATTGAGCTCCAATACCCGTTCGCAGATGTTAACCGCCATGTCACCCATACGTTCCAGATCGTAATTGATCTTTATGGCAGTGGCTATGAACCGCAAGTCCTTCGCAGCAGGCTGTCGCAAGGCAAGCAGTTTGAGACAGAATTCATCGATCTCCACCTCTTTGGTGTTGATGACATCATCATCCTGTATGACTTTGCGCGCGAGATCGGAATCCCTCGTCTGCAGGGCGGTCACTGCGTTCTTCACCGCCTTCTGAACCAGTTCCCCTTCGAACAGCATCGATTCTTTCAGCTCTCTCAATTCTTCGTCGAATATGCGGCTGATGTGGCCTTCCATGGGTCCCCTTTCTCCCTGGCGGATATGGCTACAGTATAGGCAGATTAGACTGTTGATTACAACACAGTATTAGCGGAATTTGCAGTACTCTGCTGCCGCGAAACACGACCTCTTTTCTTCACTTGAAACGCGGTCGTCAGCGGATGATGGGCTGTTCTTTATGCCACTCCGGCAGGGAGCGTCACTGTAATTGTTGTGCCGACATTCGGGCTGCTCCGGACTTGAATGGTGCCGTTGTGGAGCATCACGATATGCTTTACGATAGAAAGGCCGAGACCTGTGCCGCCGAACTTTCTCGAGCGGGATTTGTCCACCACATAGAAACGTTCGAATATGCGAGGGAGGTCCTGTCTTGGGATGCCTATGCCTGTGTCGCTGATCCGGACTGAAACCTTGTCGTTGTTCGACTCCAGGGAGAGGGATATGGAGCCTTTTTCCGTGTATTTGACGGCGTTATCCATGAGGTTTACAAACATCTGCTCCAATCGGAAAGGGTCCCCTTTCATCATAAGTGGACCTTCCGCAGCCTCGAGTGAAAAGGTCAGTCCTTTCTCGCTCAGACGATGGTCAAAGAGCCGCATGATATTTTGAACCAGGGCCTTTAGATCGACCTTCTCGATCTGGAGTTCCTGTTTTTCCTCCAACTCAGAGAGAAGAAGCAGATCGCTGACTATATTGATCAGCCTTTCCGTGTTCTTTTGAATGATGTCGAGGTAATTCCGCCCCTGTTGAGTGACCTCATCTTCGAGTGTTTCGAGAAAACCCTTGATTGCAGTAAGGGGGGTTCTTAATTCATGTGAAACGTTGATAACGAAATCCTTCTTGACGCGTTCCAGCTTTTTAATTTCAGTAATGTCATGGAAAATAGAAACTGTCTTCTCTTCATCGCCCAGGAAAGTGATACTGCACGCGTAAACAGTATCCCCGACTTCTACCGCACCGGACTGTCCGGTTTTCTGACTGCGAGTCGAATCGAGGAGCTGTATGAAATCCGGGTTCCTGAAAACTTCCCAGAAAAGCTGGCCCTGTGCTACGTCTGTGGCGGCTATGGCTTTAAAGCTCTCATTGTAATGGAGAATTGCTCCCCTTTTGTCCAGCACCACGAGCCCTTCTTTGAGCGAAGAAACAATGGCGTTCAGTTCGGTTTTTTCGCGGGACAGTTCCGAGAAGGAATCACTGAGCTGTTCCGCCATAGCATTGAATGTATCCGCAAGGCTTCCGATCTCGTCCTTCTTTTTCAGAAAAACTCTTGCGCCCAGGTTCCCCGAACCGACCCTGCGGGTTACAGCCATGAGCTCCTTTATGGGCTTGGTGAGACTCCTCGAAAAAAGCAGAGCGCCTATGAGTGAGAGGATCGTGATGATGAGGGCGACACTGAGAATGTCTCCTTTGATGCTTGCGAGCAAAGTCTCTATCTGCGTGGTGAACATGCTTGTCCGGACCACGCCGACAATCTTGCCGTCCCTCTCCAAAGGGATGGCGGCGTAGAGCATCTCCTGATTCCGGGTGCTGCTGAAGCGGAGGGCGCTGCCCACTTTTCCTGAAAGAGCCTCCACTATTTCGGGACGACCGGCGTGGTTTTCCATCTTTGTCGGATCTTCCTGGGAATCGGCAAGCACGACACCCCGGGAATCGATAACGGTGATTCGGGTACTTGTTTCCTGCCCCACGCTCCGCACAAGGTCGTTCAGAGCCCTGGTATGCTCCCTGTTAAGCAGGGGCACCACAGAGGGCCTGAGAGCAGACCCTATGTACTGGAGCCTGTCAGTTAGAGATCCTATATAATGTTGCCGTATGGTGCTGAAAGAGAAAACGATGATGAATGTAGAAAGAAGGATGATTACGAAAAGATACCCTCCGAACAATTTGGTGAAGATGGTCTGTTTCATGTTTCCAGCTTGTAGCCCACGCCTCTGATGTTCTTGATTAGCTTGGCCGCCGGTCCCAATTTCTCGCGTACGTGTTTTATATGGACATCCACCGTTCTGTCTACGACCGTCTTTTCATTGCCCCAGAGATGGTCGAGGATCTGGTCTCTGGAAAAAACTCTCCCTTTCTTTGAGGCGAGTAAATGCAGAATACGGAATTCAGTAGACGTGAGGTCGACCTTACTGCCTCTTACCGTGACTTCATGTTTCTGTGGATCGAGCGAGAGGATGTCTTCTACGTCTATTCTCTCAATCTCTTCCCGCGGCGGTTCCCTTCTCCTCAGCACTGCCTTTACCCTGGCGACCAACTCGCGAGGAGAAAAGGGCTTTGTCACGTAATCATCTGCTCCCAGTTCCAGACCCAGGATCTTGTCGGTCTCTGCGACCCTCGCGGTGAGCATGATGATGGGGACAGCGCCAAGCTTTTCTGAGGTACGAAGGTGCTTGCAGACTTCGAAACCGTCAGCGTCAGGGAGCATCAGGTCGAGAATAATAAGATCCGGGACTTCAGAGTGAAGAAAGGAATAGAGAGCTTCTGCATCGGAAAAGCCGCGCACCCTGAACCGGTTCTTCTTGAGGTGCACTGAAACGAGTTCGAGGATATCGGGCTCATCATCGATGACTGCAATCAGCTCATTCATCAAACAGGCTCAGGGATGGGGAGAACTTTGTTCCCATCGGCATACGTAAGTTCATTGTACATCGACATATTCTACTTTACAACATATGGTGAAGGATATGGGGCGCCTGTTAAGACAGTTTATATTTTCTGTTAATTTTCCGTTAATTGCACGTGTTACCCCCGATTCGGCGGCGGAAAAATGGGTAAGTACAGGAGAGTTTGGTTCGGATATTGCATGATGTGCTGCCAACGAGGAGACGTATGCCTGAACCTTCACTGGTCGAGGAGTGGGTGGAAACTGAGGAACTGTGGCAGTCTGCTGATTTTCTGCGACTGCAGTTCGAGCACCACCTGCACTACACGCTTGCGAAAGATCCATACACGGCAACGGACGATGATCGATACCGAGCGCTGGCGAGAGCGGTACGCGACCGGCTGGTCGACCGCTGGATGGAGACCCAGCAGACCCACCACAAGAAAAAGGTAAAACGTGTCTATTACCTGTCCCTCGAGTTCCTCCTCGGCCGGTTGCTGGGCCTGAGCGTCATCAACCTTAAGATAGAAGAAATATGCCGCGACATATTGGATCAGTTTGGCGTTGACTGGATCGCTTTGCGCAACTACGAGCCCGACGCAGGGCTGGGTAACGGAGGCTTGGGACGGCTGGCAGCCTGCTTCATGGAATCAATGTCAACCATGAAAATACCAGCTATCGGCTACGGGCTGCGCTACGACTACGGTATTTTTAATCAGCGCATCGAGAACGGCTATCAGGTCGAAGAGCCCGATTACTGGCTCAAGTACGGTTATCCCTGGGAGATCGCGCGGCCCGAATACTCTTACGAGGTCCACTTCGGCGGACGCGTTGAGACTGTACCCGGTCCCGACAGTCTGCAATGGAAATGGGTGGATACCAGGCCTGTCATCGGTGTGCCCTACGATCTGCCCGTGGTAGGTTACGGCGGCAAGGCTGTGAACACGCTGCGGCTATGGTCATGTCATGCTGCCGAGGAATTTCACCTGGAGGATTTTAACCGGGGTTCGTATGTCGAAGCTGTTGCACACAAGGTTCAGGCGGAGAATCTCACCAAGGTACTCTACCCGAACGACAACGTGTTCGAAGGGAAGGAGCTGCGTCTGCGGCAGCAGTATTTTCTTGTGTCGTGCTCCCTGCAGGATATCATCCGCCGGTTCAAGGCGGACAAGGAAGATTGGAGGGTTTTTCCTGACCGGGTCTTTCTCCAGCTCAATGACACCCACCCCTCCCTGGCCGTACCTGAGCTGATGCGGCTCCTCATGGACTGCAACGGGCTCGGCTGGGACCAGGCCTGGAAAATTACCACGGCCTGCACCGGGTATACCAATCATACGATTCTGCCGGAGGCCCTCGAGGTGTGGCCGGTGGGAATGTTTGAGAAACTCCTCCCCCGTCATCTTCAAATAATCTACGAGATCAACGCGCGGTTCCTGGGTGCAGTGGCAAACCGTTACCCGGCTGACATGGAGCGCCTGCGACGCATGAGTATTTTTGAGGAGCAGGGTGGCAAACAGATCCGCATGGCTCATCTCGCCGTGGTGGGCTCCTGCTCGGTCAACGGTGTTTCCAAGATTCACACGCAACTTCTTAAAGAACGTGTGCTGCGTGATTTCGCGGATTTCTGGCCGGAGAAGTTCAACAACAAGACCAACGGGGTTACGCCCCGGAGATGGCTGCTCAAGGCCAATCCGAGACTGGCAGGTCTTATCACCAAGGTGATCGGCAGCGGCTGGGTGACCGACCTCGGGCAGTTGAGGCGACTGGAACCGCTTGCGAAGGACAAAAAGTTCCAGGAGGAATTCAGGGCCGCTAAACGGGCGAACAAGGTTGACCTCGCCGGGTATATCCGCGCCCGCGTCGGTATCGATATTTCACCTGATTCCATGTTCGACGTGCAGGTCAAGAGAATCCATGAGTACAAGCGGCAGCTCCTCCTTGCCCTCTATGCGATCGTCCGCTACAACCGGCTCCGGGATAATCCCTCGCAGGAGCACGTTCCCCGTACAATCCTTATCGGTGGCAAGGCGGCGCCCGGTTTCTTCATGGCCAAGCTCATCATCAAGTTGATCGAGCAGATCGGTGACGTGATAAACAACGAGCCACTGATGCACGATCGGCTGAAAGTGGTCTTCGTTCCAAATTACAGGGTATCGCTTGCCGAGCGCATGATACCCGCAGCAGACCTCAGCGAACAGATCTCGCTGGCAGGTACGGAAGCCTCAGGCACCGGGAATATGAAGCTTCAGCTTAACGGTGCGCTGACTATCGGCACGCTGGATGGTGCGAACGTTGAGATGATGGAGGAAGTTGGTGAAGAAAACATCTTCATCTTCGGCATGAACGCAGATGAAGTTGAAGAACGGCGCCACTCTTACAACCCATGGGTCATGTACAACAGCGACGAGGAAATCCGCCGGGCTGTTCAGCTGATTGAGGACGATTCCTTCAGCAGGCGAGAGCCTGGTATATTCCACCCGATTATCCGCGCACTGCTTCGCGAAGGTGATCATTACATGCTGCTGGCTGACCTGCGGGCATACATCGAAGCGCAGGAGCGTGTGGACGCGCTGTATCAGGATCCATCCCGCTGGACCGAAAAAGCTGTTTTGAACGTGGCTCGCGCGGGGAAATTCTCGTCCGATCGCACCATCTGCGAATATGTGTCCGATATCTGGCACGTGAAGCCTTGCGACTGCTTGAGTGCAGCAGAGCTGGACGCCCGCGCCGAAGATCGATAAACTCGCGACTGCTGCACAATTCTGGTTCCTGCTCTCTCTCTTGATTTGACGGTTGTTTGCCCGTATATTGTTGCGGTCACAAGTACTTAAAACCTTTATCGCAGATTAACGCGGATAGAAGCCAAGAGAGATGTTCACAGATGATTATGCCCGTGGCCAGCATGGTGATAGAACGTCCATGCTGCCCACACTCTGTCGCTTCGCGGAGAGTATACCCCACCGGAGGTGCTGGATTTGACCGGCTGTGCCGCTTCATCACACGGTCGGTCAAATGAATCATCCGTAATTATCAGAGCTCTTATCCGCTGTTATCCGTGATAAAAAAGTGGTGCTTTGATGAAAAAGCTGCAGATTGAGAAAGTGCCGGACAATAGAGACCTCGACGGAGTCAAGCGCTGGGAAGAAGAAAAAGGTGAATTCGTGCAGATCGCCTACGGAGAGCTGATCCGTCATCTCGCCTGGTTTACCATCCGGAAGGGTTTCTGGCGGGGCATGCATTACCACGAGAAGAAAGAGGAGATCTTTTACGTGATTGACGGCAGGGTACGGGCTGTTTTTATCGATATGGACACAAAGGAGAAGGAAGAACATTTCCTGGAAAAAGGTGACAAGCTGCGGATCGAGCCCCGCTGCTGGCACATCTTCTATGGATTGGAGGAAGCCTCTGTTGTAGAATATAGTCCTCAATTGTATGACAAGGGGGATGCACCCAAAATAGATTTCCCGGACCTTGGGGAATCCACCTAGCGAACGGGGGTGGAAGGGCGGCCGGGTACCTGCTCGCGGGTGGGGTTTGCCCGACGCGCGACGCGAACCCCGTTGATTGACATGGGTATATAAGATGAGCGAGATAAAGAGCGCTATAGAGCTTGCGATGGAGAGAACGAGAAATCTCGTAATGGATGAGAAAGAGAAACAGCAGTCGCTCATCCAGGATGCCGAGAACAGGCTCAAGGTGCTGGCGCGCCGTTTTCTTGAGGAGGCAGTGGACCTGGATGATTTTCGCAACCAGTATGACAGGCTGGAGTTGGCGGAGAACGTCAAACGGTCCCTGCTTGTTGATATTGTCGTGAACGGTTTCAATGTGGGCGGGGACGTGAAATCTTTTGATCTTCTGCACGTGGTGGACCGCAAGTTGGACAATCGGCTAAAAAAAGAACTGGACACATTGCAGAGACAGTTTTCAGAAGCCCTCGAAAAAAAGAGTCAAGATGTACGCAAGCGTATCCTGGGGCGGCTCAAGACAATGGGTATAGCGGGCAGCGCCCTCGAGCCTAACGTAACTGTGTGGGATGAATGGAAAGAGGCTGCGGCTGAAACGCAACAGGCCTTCGGCAGCCGCCTCCAGAAATGGAAAGATGAAGTGAAAGCAGCAACGGTATAATCTCCCTTCAACTGTTGCATTGTCAGTGTAAATATCGTTGAACAAAAACTGTAGCAGAGGGAAGAAGCTTATCATCCTACGGGACGTCTACGACAAAGAAAAAGCGAAGATTGCAGGCGCGATAGAGCAGGACCCTGTTGTCTTTGTGCATAAGTACAAGAAGGTCCTGGATCAGGAGATTGCCGGCTTCATGGCCTCTCAATTTGCGTATGGCAACATCAAGGCTATGAAACAGTTCATGGCACGTCTCTTTGACGCGATGGGCGAAAGCCCCTACGCCTTCGTACGAAAGGGTGACTTTTCCTCTGTGAACCGACTCTACTATCGTTTTCAAAAAGGGGAAGAGATTATCGATCTCTTTGAGACGGTACGTAGAATAATTAACGATTACGGGTCGATAGGTGCAATGTTTAAAGCAGAATATAAGGGTGATATCAGAGAGGCACTCTGGAGCGCCAGGGAACGTTATTTCAATCAGGACCCTGATCGTCTCATCTTCTTCTTCCCGAAGCGTTCGCCAACAAACCCTCTGAAGCGGTGGAACCTGTATCTTCGCTGGATGGTAAGAAAGGACGCGATTGATATCGGCATCTGGCCCTTTATCGAGAGGAAAGACCTGATCATTCCTCTCGATACTCATCTGTACAAGATCGGCAGGTGTCTCGGCTGGACCAGTTCACGGACACAGTCGTGGAAGGCGGCATGCGACATAACAGCCGCCTTGCGGAAGCATTCTCCGGCGGATCCCCTGAAGTACGATTTCTTTCTCTGTCACATGGTGGGTATCGAGGCAGGCTGCACAGGGAGCAAGGGCAAGGGTTGCGCGGAGAGGTGCAGAGTCTATGAAATTTAAGATGGTTAGTCTTGGCTGCCCCAAGAATCTGGTTGATTCCGAGTACCTGGCGCACGTGCTCGCCGAGAAGGGGTATGAACTCTCCGACGATGGCGAATTGGTGATTGTCAACACCTGTGCCTTCATTGAGGATGCGGCAAAGGAGTCGATCGAAACAATAATCCAGGCCGCAAGCGCAGAAGAGGGCGCCAAGAGGAGACTGGTAGTAACCGGCTGCCTGGTGGAGCGTTACGGAAAAGAGCTGCCGGAACTGCTCCCCGAGGTTGATCTCTTTGTGGGCCGCGGCTGTTACGGGGAGTTCGAGCGACTGATTGAGGGCAAGGGGTGCTTCACTTCGGAGAAGCTGTTTTGTGAGACCTACCCGCGCAGGGTCTTGACGCAGCCACCCTCAACGTACCTGAAAATACAGGAAGGATGCCGCAACCGCTGCACCTACTGCACCATACCGTGCATCAGGGGCCCTCTTGTGAGCAGGGGCAGTGATGAGGTGCGTGCGGAGTTCGAAGCTCTGCTTTCGCGCGGCTTCAAAGAATTTACGATCGTGGGGCAAGACACCACCTCTTTCGGGAAAGAACGCGATGGAGATACCGGCGATGACATCAAGGGGCTGCTGCGCAAGCTCCTCGCCGTGAAGGGAGATTATCTCCTGAGGCTGCTTTACATGCATCCCAGGGGACTGGATGAGGAGTTGATCGATCTCATCGCCAGCGAGGAACGAGTCATCAAGTACTTTGACGTCCCTATACAGCACTCGGAAGATCGAGTCTTGAGCCTTATGGGAAGAGGCTACACAAAACAGGATCTTGAAAGTCTCGTCACGAAGATACGTGGTCGCGTACCCGATGCAGTACTGCGGACAACCGTGATAGTCGGGTTCCCCGGAGAGACTGAAGAGGAGTTTGCACGTCTCTGCGATTTTCTCGGCACATGGCGTTTCGACAACCTGGGTGCTTTCATCTATTCAAAAGAAGAGGGCACACCCGCTGCGCGGCTCAAAGGGCACTTGAGGAAAGGGGTGAAGCGGGCGCGTTTCCAGAAGGTCATGGAGCTGCAGAAGGAAATATCGAAGGAGCGGTTAAAGCGTTTGAAAGGAACGCGTGCAAAGGTTATAGTGGAGTCACAAGAAGGAGAAAGGAAGATAGGCCGTATCGTGCAGCAGGCTCCTGATGTGGACGGTCTCGCGTTTATCCAGGGAGAGTGCAGGGTCGGCGAGATAAGAGAAGGCATAATAGCTGAGACGCTCGATTACGATGTGATTATCCGGTTGGGAGGAAGCAATGGAACCGATACATGACCTGCTTGCGGTGAGAAAAGAGAAAGCGGAAAGCCTGAAAAGCGCAGGCATTGAACCATATCCTCAGGTGCGATGGCCAAACATGGACAGCGCTGAGATGCAACGGGAATTCGGCACACTCGATGCGGCAGAGCTGGAAGGGAAGGATGTGCGCGTGTCTGCCGCGGGCAGAATCATGGCTTTCCGCGATTTCGGGAAGAGCACCTTTCTCCATATTCAGGATCGCAAGGGGCGCATCCAGGTGTACGTGCGCAAGGATATCCTCAAAGAGCCTGAGTACACCTCCTTCAAGAAGTTTGACACCGGCGATATCATCGGTGTCGAAGGGAGAATATTCAAAACAAAAACGGGTGAGTTGACGATACTTGCCGAGAAGATCCTTCTCCTCACCAAGTCGATGCGTCCACTGCCTGAAAAATGGCACGGATTGAAGGATGTGGAAGAACGATACCGTCATAGGTATGTTGATCTCATCGTCAATGAGAAGGTGAGGGAGGTCTTTGTCAAGAGAGCGCGGATAATCGAATTCATACGAAAATTTTTCACAGGGCGGGACTTTGTCGAAGTGGAAACGCCCATGATGCAGATCATCCCGGGAGGCGCGGTAGCCAAGCCTTTCATCACGCACCACAATGCACTCGGGCTCGATCTCTATCTGCGTGTTGCACCTGAGCTGTACTTGAAAAGACTGATTGTCGGCGGCCTCGAGCGGGTCTTCGAGATCAACAGAAATTTCAGGAACGAGGGCATATCCGTGCGCCATAATCCCGAGTTCACCATGCTTGAGTTCTACCAGGCCTATGTGACCTATGAGGACTTGATGGATCTCACCGAGGAAATGGTCTCGTTATTGGTGGAGGATCTTTGTGGGCAGCATAAAGTCGTATATAATGAACAGGAGATTGATTTTTCCAGACCGTGGCGCAGGATCACTATGAGGGAAGCGCTGGCTGAGTTTGGCGGTGTTGATATAAGCGCCGATGGTGATCTTGGTTCTCTGAGAAGCCGCGCAAAGGCCTTGGGAATAGAGGGGCTGGAGAATGCTCCCAAAGGGAAAGTAATCACCGAGTTGTTCGAAAAGCTATGCGAAGAAAAGCTCCAGCGGCCCACGTTCATCACGGACTATCCCGTGGAGGTCTCGCCGCTGGCGAAGAGGTGTAAAGATCGGCCGGATTTCGTCGAGCGGTTCGAGCTCTACATCTGTGGCATGGAGATCGCAAACGGATTCAATGAATTGAATGACCCTGAGGACCAGCGGGCTAGATTTGCGGAGCAGCTGAAAGAGAAAGAGGAAGGCGCCTCCATGGACGAAGACTACCTGATGGCGCTTGAGTACGGATTGCCGCCGACAGCCGGAGAGGGAATCGGCATCGACAGGCTGACCATGCTTTTGACCGACAGCCACTCAATCAGGGAAGTGATACTCTTTCCGCTGCTGCGGCCATGAAGCAAGGATCGACCGCTGTGCTAGGACGTCCGCGTTTTGTGCCAGGAAGGTGTAAACAAGGAGACACGGAGGACGGAAGCGCTCGAACACAAAGGCGTCAATAAAGGTCGCCGCCTGTAGGGAATCTATCTAGCGAGCACCGCGAGCGAGAGGGGGAGGATCCGGCGGCTTTGCCGCCGGAGGGGGCGACGCGAGCCCCAGGGATAGACTATGAAATACGAATCAATGATCGCACTCAGGTATCTGCGCTCCAAGCGGAAGGAGAAGTTTATATCCTTCACCAACTGGGCTGCGGCAGTTGGCATCGCGATCGGGGTAATGGCGCTTATCGTTGTGATTGCCGTCATGACCGGATTTCAGGACGAGATCAGGGACCGCATACTGGGAGTGAATCCTCACATGCTTATCAGCGATGTGCTCAACGGCCCGATCACTAATCCGGATGCGATAGTTGAGGCAGCGAAGAGCACACCCGGTGTCGCTGCCGCTTTTCCTTTCACGACGTTCCAGGGCCTGGCGCAGGGACCGCAGCGGGTATCGGGCGTGGTTGTGAAGGGTATGAATCCCAAGGACCTGTCCTTTTTGAACCACCTCGTCAAAGAGGGCAGTATAGAGTCGCTGAATGAGAAGGGAAGCATCCTGGTGGCCAAGGAGCTGGCGCGGGAACTGGGCCTGAGAGTGGGCGACGTCTTTACATTGCTTGTGCCGTTCGGTGGAATTTCCCCCATGGGTGCAACACCTGAGACCATCCGTCTCCGTGTCGGAGGGATATTCCAAACAGGGATGTACGATATAGACAGTATGCTTGCGGTCATGTCTCTTAACGATGTGCAGGCTCTGCTGGGAGCGGGCGTGAGCGGTGTGGAGGTGAAGCTCAACGATGTGTATGAGGCACCTGCGGTGCGGAGCGCTCTGGCACGAAAGCTGGGCCCGAGGTACATCGTCCGCACGTGGATCGAGATGAACAGGAACCTTTTTTCAGCGCTCAAGCTGGAGAAAATAGCCATGTTCGTCATTCTGGTGCTTATCATTCTGGTGGCGAGCTTCAACATCATCAGCTCGCTCGTCATGACCGTCATGGAAAAGAAGAAAGACATCGCTATTCTTAAGGCAATGGGCGCCAGAAACAGAAGTGTCATGAAGATCTTCATGGCCGAGGGCCTCACCATAGGAGCCTTCGGGGCGCTGGCGGGCTCCATAATCGGCTACCTCATGTGCGTGATCCAGAACTGGCTCCACATCATAAAGCTTTCCCAGGAGGTCTACACCATCAACGTCCTGCCGATGAAGATCAGCGTGACAGACGTTCTTCTGATTGCATCTGTGACTATCGTGATCTGCCTCCTTTCCACGCTCTATCCTTCGTACAAGGCTACCAAGATAGATCCGGTGGAGACGTTGCGCTATGAGTGATCTGATTCTCTCCGCGAAGGGCATTAAGAAGAAATATGACAAAGATGGGGGAAGCTTGCACGTGTTGAAAGGGATTGACCTTGATGTACGGGCGGGCGACTTTATCACGATCATGGGTCCGTCGGGCGCCGGGAAAAGTACATTCCTTCATATACTCGGCTCCCTCGATACGCCGACAGAAGGCGAGATACTTTACAGGGGAACCGCTATCTCTTTGCATGGAGAACAGGAGCAGAGCGATTTCAGAAATAAAAGAATAGGATTTGTTTTTCAGTTCTACCATCTTCTGCAGGATTTCACTGTCCTGGAGAACATCATGATGCCCCTTTGGATCAAAGGAGTGAAGCCGGAAGATGCCCTCTCATCCGCGCAGGAATTTCTCGGCATTATGGGGCTTGAGGAGAGAGCAACCCACAGGCCGGGCGAGCTATCCGGAGGAGAGCAGCAGCGCGTAGCCATAGCAAGGGCGTTGATAAACAAGCCGGAGCTTATTCTTGCCGACGAACCCACGGGCAATCTGGACCGGAAGACAGGGAGGGAAGTGCTCAGTTACATTCTCTCTGTTCGCGAACAGTTGTCGGCCGCTCTGGTACTTGTGACTCACGATCCCGAAATCGGGATGCTGGGGCAGCGCCGGTTGCAGATGGTAGACGGAGAGCTCTCCTCGTTATAAAGGGACCGGCCGATCTTTTCCTGTAATTATCATCCTCGTCACTCTGTGCATTCACCCCCGGGCATGTCTATGACATGATTCTGTTGTCTTCGTGGCACCGGGCGCATTTCACGATGTTGACAAATTGTCTCACTTACCCTAGGATGGCAGTTAGGAAGAGGTGAAGGAGGTGCACCATGCAAAAGATGATCAGAGTGGAGCCGAGCAAGTGTATCGGGTGCAAGTCGTGTGAGCTTTCCTGCTCATTCAAGCACGCAGGGGAATTCGCACCTACGAAGGCCCGCATAGTCAACGAGATATTTCCTGAAGAGGCAGCCTACATAACCGTCACGTGCATGCAGTGCGACGAACCCTGGTGTGTAAAGGCCTGCCCGAGCAATGCCATTGCCAAAAATGGTGAAACGGGCGTGGTCAGTGTGGATGAGGACAAATGCGTCGGGTGTCGCACCTGCGTGAGCGCCTGTCCTTTTGGCATGATCAAGTATGCTGCATGGAAACAGAAGGCGGACAAGTGCAACTTGTGCGGTACTGATTTTCCTGAATGTGTCACCTTCTGCCCTACACAGTGCCTCACGTTCGCCACGGAGGATACGCCGCTGCGGGCAAAGATCAAGAGATTTGCGACCGCGGTGAAAGAGGGAAGGATGGAGGTGTGATATGGCAGGGGGATGGACAGGAAAAGTACTGCGTGTAAACCTTACGGATGGCTCCTGGAAAACCGAGGGCTTGAAGTACGAATGGGCCAGGAAGTTCATCGGCGGCAGGGGCCTGGCCACAAAGTACCTTGCAGAGGAGATAGATCCTAAAATCGATCCCTTGTCTCCCGGCAACAAACTTATTTTTGTGACAGGTCCGCTGACAGGCACCGTCGGCGTGGCGAATGGCCGCTACATGGTGGTCACCAAAGCTCCCCTGACGGGCACCATTGGCTCCTCAAACTCGGGCGGCCATTTCGGGACCGAGTTAAAGTGCGCGGGCTATGATATGGTGATCATAGAAGGCAGGGCCGAAAAGCCAGTGTACCTCGCGATCTACGATGACACTGTACAGATCAGGGGCGCATCCCACCTGTGGGGCAAGTTGACATTCAAGACAGAGGAACTCATTCAATCCGAGTTTCACGGCGATGCGAAGATTGCCTGCATAGGCCCGGCGGGCGAAAACCTGGTCAATTTTGCCTGCGTCATGAACGATAAGGGCAGGGCTGCCGGAAGAAGCGGTGTGGGCGCGGTCATGGGAAGTAAGAACCTGAAAGCCGTTGCGGTGCGAGGCACGGGTGGCGTGAAGGTGAATAACAGGGAAGAGTACAGGAAGGTCGCGCTGGACGCGTACCACCAGATCAAGGCAAATCCTGTGACGGGCAAAGGGTTGCCTGCCTTCGGCACGGCAGTGCTTGTCAATGTCATCAATGCGAGTGGCCTGCTGCCGACGAAAAATTTCATGCTGGATACCTTTGACGGCGCGGAGGACATCTCAGGAGAAACGCTTGCGAAGACCTTCCTCAAGAGAAACAAGGGGTGCATGTGCTGCACCATCGGGTGCGGCCGCGTGAGCCGGGTTCCTGACCCGCGGTACGCCACGATCAGCGAAGGGCCCGAGTACGAGAGCATATGGGCGCTCGGCGCAGACTGCGGCGTAAATGATCTGGGTGCTGTGGTCACTGCCAATCATATCTGCAATGAATTCGGCTTTGACCCCATCAGCGCAGGCGGTACTCTCGCGTGTGCCATGGAAATGTACGAGAAGGGACTTATACCGGAGAAGGATGTGGATATGCCGCTTGAGTTCGGAGATGCAAAAGCCCTGGTCGCCATGATGGAAAAGATCGGGAAACGAGAAGGATTCGGGGACAAGCTCGCCCTTGGTTCTCAAAGGCTGGCCCAGGCTTACGAACATCCTGAATTTTCGATGACCGTGAAGAGACAGGAATTCCCTGCTTACGATGGCAGGGTCGCGCAGGGGATGGCCCTGGAGTATGCGACGAGCAACCGGGGTGCCTGCCATGTCCGCGGTTACCTGACATCACCGGAAATCCTTGGTGTGCCTCAAAAGCTGGACCCGCTGGCTACCGAGGGAAAAGCCGCATGGGTTAAGGCATTCCAGGATCTCACCGCAGCATTCGATTCGGCAGGGGTATGCCTCTTCACCACATTTGCCCTCGGGGCGGATCAACTGAAGGATCTACTCAACGCGGCATGTGGATCGAATCACAGCACCGCCGACATCCTGCTTTGCGGGGAGAGGATCTGGAACCTGGAGAGACTCTTTAACCTGCGGGCTGGTATCAGACCGTCCGAGGACACGCTCCCGGACAGAATACTGAAGGAACCGGCTGTAGGACCCCACAAATCCGTGGCGAGGCTTTCGGAGACGCTTCCGGAATATTACTCAGTACGGGGCTGGGATCCTGGCGGCACGCCCTCGGAGGAAAAGCTCAGGGAACTTGAAATCGCATAGCATAAAGGGTTGGATGTGACGTACGACATCATCATCATCGGAAACAGTGCAGCGGGACTGACTGTACTGAAGACCTTGAGGAGGCTGAACCGGGACGTATCAATTGCACTCATCGACCGGGAGGATGTGCCCGCCTATTCGCGCGTGCTCACGCCGTATTACATCGGCGGGGACACCTCCCGAAAGAACCTCTTCCTCGTTGCCATGGCGTTCTATGGTGATCTCGGTGTCGACACTTTTTTCGGCAAGAATGCGGTTTCTGTGGATGGCGGGAAAAGACAGGTGCTGCTTGATGACGCGACCGGCCTTTCTTACCGGAACCTCCTGATAGCTACAGGAGCCGAGTCGAAGGAGATCGGTATCAGGCATGAACGCGTCCTCGGACTGCGCCACCTCCGGGATGCAGACAGGCTCCGGGCTCTGTTCCAGAACGCAGCAAGCGTCGTCGGCCTTGGTGCCGGATTGGTAACGCTGCCGACCTTATCGCACCTGGCTCCCGGGGTAGAAAAATCTTTGGTTGTTTCTTCCGGCCGCATACTCAGCCGCGTACTGGACGCGGAAGGCTCTCTCATACTGGAAGAGCGCATGAAACAGCAGGGAATAGCCATCTACAAGAAGGACGATATCTCTGACGTGCAGGGGACGGAAAGGCTCGCTGTGCGACTTGCTTCGGGAGCCGTAGTGAAGAGTGACGTTGTTCTTGTCGGCAAGGGAGTAACGCCCAATGTTGAACTGGCACGGAAGGCAGGCTGCAGCGTTGACAGGGGTATAATCATCGATGAGTACTGCAGGACTACCGTGGAAGGCATCTGGGCTGCCGGCGACAATGCCCAAGGGGTGGATTTTGTCACGGGCGGAAAGGTGGTGCAGGGTAACTGGATAACGGCCGTGGAGCAAGGCGAGATCGCCGCGATGAACATGCTCAACGTTGGTGTCCGCTATGCGGGGAGCCTCCGAAACAACACGACTGAAATTTTCGGACACGATATTGCGGTGGCGGGGTATACCGGAGACGATGCGCCGCAGACGCTCAGTTATGTGTATGAGGATGTGCGCCTATACCGAAAAATCTTCCTTGACAAAAAGGAGCGGGTCATCGGGGTCAGCATGATCGGCGAAACAAATGATGCGGGCATTTACTACGGCTTGATTCGCCGAAGAGCAAAACTTGCGGATTCAACAGCCATCAATCACCAACAGAACTACGCCAGGACGCTTCACTCCATGGATTATCGGTGAGCTGACCGGAACTGAAGCGGGCGAGGAACGTTTTATAAATCCGAACTATACGCCTTTCGTGCTGCTTTGGTGATGCGGACGGCGGCAAGTTTTGAGAGGACCGTTATATCTTCGAGGGGTAGATACGTGTCTATGGATGGATCAAAGAGGACTTTGAGGGAAGGCGGAAATTCCTGATCTCCCTCCCAGAGAATAAACGTGAGGGGAATCATCGGCAATGCATTCAACGTAAACGATACATCGCCGAAAGATTCCGGAACGGCCCCCAGACTCTCTCCTGCAGACCTGAATTGATCTCTGTTGTACCCGAACGCAGAAAGTAAGGGATGTACCACGCGGCGCTCAAAGACGGGCAGATATGGCCTGCAACCCGGAACATCTTCGTAGGGTATTTTATCCTGCCGGAGAGGTTCGCCCGAAGCTTTGAGGAGATAGTGGAGGATAAGAATCTTCGTGGCGAGCGTCACGTTGCTTCCCGCTGAGCTTCGGAACGAGAAACCCGGGATTTGGATAATAATGTGTTCCTCGAAGAAGGGTACATCGATTTCGTAGCGTCCGTCATCTGTTGTGTACTCAACGTGTGCGTGCCGGAACGTTGCCGTGAGGTCTGAGGCGCGCAGTTCCTCGCAGGCAAGATCAAAAACTTTCTTATACGTTTTCTGTTTTTCCAGTGGCATGCCGAATCCCACGAAAACAAGTTGCGAGTTACGGGTTCCGGGTTACGCGTTCAACAACATTGCGAAGAGCCCCACAGATACTGGTTGTAAATCGAATTGTTTGGGCATACTAACCTCGGATGTGTTGTGTCGGTGGGCACTGAACTCGTAACTCGTAACGAGTTGTCACTTCACGCCTTTCAGTTCTTCCCGCACTTCTCTTATCTTCTGCTTGTAATCTGCGCTGTGGAATATTTCCGTGCCCATCACCAGGAGCCTGCCCCCTAGATCTGCCACCTGCCGGGCGTTGCTCGCCTTCACGCCGCCGTCGACCGCGAGGATAATCTGCCTTCCCGACTCGGCGATGATGCGCGATGCGGCCCTGATCTTCTCATTCATTGCGGTTATATAACTCTGGCCTCCAAAACCAGGATTGACCGTCATGATGAGGAGAAGGTCGATCTCGGTAATGAGATACTCCACTGCCCAGAGTGGCGTTGACGGATTGAGTGCTACGCCGGCTTTTTTGCCGAGAGACTTTATTGCGTCGACTGTTCTGAAGAGGTGGTTGTCGCTTTCCGCATGGATAGTGATAATATCCGCGCCGGCATGGGCAAAGCTTTCTACAAAGGCTGCGGGATTGTCGATCATGAGGTGTGCATCCACCTGCAGTGTCGTGGCTTTTCGCACTGCCTCGGCTATCATGGGTCCGATGGTTATGTTGGGAACGAAGTGGCCATCCATTACGTCAACGTGCAACAGGTCGGCTCCTGCTTCTTCTACAGCCTTTATCTCCTCTTCCAGCTTGCGAAAATCAGCAGACAGGATCGAGGGCGCTATCAGTACCGCCATGACTATCCTCCAACGGCTAAAATTTGCACTGTGTCGTCCTCTCCAAAGAGCATCTTGGGAGGTATCGACGTCTCCAGGATGGTCTTCTGAGGTTTCCCGGGCCTCTCTACGTAGGTCACGTTATACTTGATCTGTTTCGTTTCCAGTTCATTGATAACTTCTGCCACGGGTCTCCCGACGAGATCAGGCATGATGTAGAAGCGCTTCTGCCTGGTTCCCAGCACGAGAGTTACGCCCTCATCGTCAACTATATTCCGGCCGCTGCCCGGCGACTGGGCCAGGACCGTTCCCACATTGCCACTGGGAACATTGATAACCTTCTTCAGAGGGAGGCTTTTGTCTTTGAGCGTTTCCTCTGCATATGTCAGGTTATGGTTGGTGAGAAGAGGAACATCAACAAGCAGCGGGCCTTCAGAAACGACGACCAGCAAAGTCCGCCCTTTTCTTACGGGCATGCTGGGCTCCGGTCTTTGAGAGATGATGTAGTTGTAGGGCACTTCTTTTCGCTTTTCATATCGGGAGACCACCACGGAAAGGTCCCTGTCGCCTGCAAGCCGCTTTGCGTCGGAGAGTTCTTTGCCCACAAGATCAGGACAGGTGATCGTGCCCTGTTCCTGGATGAGAAGACGCATCGCAACGTAGCTGGAGATCGCAAAGACGGCTACAAAGGCGCAGCAGTAAAGGAAGGTCTTGAGCCAGCTCATGCTTTCCTCAGTCTTGCGATAAAGAAACCATCAACACCTGTTTCGTGGGGCAGAGAAAGAAAATATTCCTTATTAAACAGGAAGGGTAGGGGATTTTCAAGTATAAACTGCTTATCAGCTGCAAAGTTCCGGAGCACGTCCAGCGTCTCTTCCGGTTCAAACGAGCAGACACTGTAGATACAGTAACCCTTCTGCTTCAGACACGGCCAGACTGCGTTGAGCAGGGCCCGTTGGTACTTTCCGTAGCGGGCTATCTCCTCTTCTTTTCTCCGCCACTTTATTTCCGGATGCTTGCGGATGATGCCAAGAGAAGAGCAGGGCGCATCCAACAGGATGGCGTCAAAAAGCCGTTCCTTGAAAGGTGGGTACAAAGCATCGCCCCTGATGATGCCCAACCGTGGTCTATCCTGCGTTAACGCTCCGGTCCTGAGATCCATGGCTATGAGACGCGTGTCGGGAAAGAGCTCCAGCATCTGCTCAGTCTTCGTGCCGATGCCCGCACACGCATCCAATACGAGCTGACCCGGCTCTGCTGCCACGGCATGGCCGACCAGCTGGGAAGCCTCGTCCTGCACGTGCACCAGGCGCGACCTGAAAAGCTCATGGTTAAGCAGGGGGCCGATCCTGTCCACTGTTATTGCGGAGGGCAGCAGCGATCCCGGGCGGCAGACGAGCCCCACGCCTTCGATCTTCCGCACAGCCGCATCCAGCGCTATCCTGCGCTCATCAACGCGAAGGCTGAATTCAGGCGCTTTGTTCATCGTCGTGAGCAAGGCCTTGGTCCCCTGTTCCCCGAGCTGTTTCACCCAGCGACGCACCAGCCATTCGGGAAAAGAGTAGGCGACGGAGAGCCGTGACAGCGGATCCTCGGGAAGGGCGAGGGCTCTGCCCTCTCTCGCGGCCTTTCGCAGAACGGCATTCACGAAGTTGGCAACAGCCGCACCCTTCTCCTTTTTGACGTATTCGACTGTCTCGTTCACGACGTGATGAACACCCTTCCTCATGAAGAATGCCTGGTAGAGAGCTGTCCACAGGATGTAGCGTACATCCTGCTTGAGGGATCTTCGCACGTAGTGGGAAAGGACCCAGTCCAGGTAACCCTTCCTGCGGAGTACACCTGCGGTTATCTCATAGAGCAGAGCCTTGAGAGGTTCGCGAACATCCAGGCGCGAGAAGGATCGGTCTATGGTCTCGTCAAGCAGGCGCCCATCCTCGACCTTCCGGATGATGTCTACCGAGAGAGATCGGATAAGGTAGGAATCAGCGTCTATGCGCCATTCCCTCCAATCTTTCGATGCGCTCTTCAATGGGAGGGTGCGTACTGAAAAGGGCCAGCACGCCCTTGGCACTGAAGGGGTTCAATATAAACATGTGGGCAGTTGAGGGGTTTGCGTCCTGCATGGGCACGCGGGCGACACCGGCCTGAAGTTTACGGAGTGCACTCGCCAGGTAAAGAGGATTTCCGGAAAGCTCGGCTCCTCCCTCGTCCGCGTAGTACTCGCGCGAACGGGAGATGGCCAACTGGATGAGCATGGCTGCAAAAGCTGCAATCATCGAAAAAATGATCACGCTGAATATGTTACCGCCTCCCTCTTCGTCGCTATCCCGGCCTCCCCCGAAAAAGGCTGCGAACCTTGCCCAGTTGGCGAGCATGGTGATGGCTCCTGCCATAGCAGCTGCCACTGTTGATACCAGTATGTCGCGGTGCTTCACGTGCGAGAGTTCGTGCCCGAGGACACCTTCCAGTTCGGTCCGGTTGAGCAGCCTCAGAATTCCCGTGGTCACAGCAACTACAGCATGTGACGGGTCTCTACCCGTTGCAAAGGCGTTAGGACTGTCCTCTTCTATGATATAGACTCTCGGCATCGGGATAGACGCCTTCTGCGACAACGATGCCACCAGTGCGTAGAGCTCAGGTGCTTCGCTTTCGCTGACCTCCTGGGCCCGGTACATCGCAAGCACGATCCGATCGCTGAACCAGTAGCTCACGAAATTCATCACCAGCGCAACCGCAAAAGCCAGCATGGCGCCATTTTTTCCACCTATCATGCTGCCAAGCGCCACGAAAATGATCGTAAGGATGACCATCAGAAAAAATGTCTTGGCTTGGTTCATATGGTATCTCCCCTTGAGTGCTCCTTTTGAGGATTGTTCTTAACCACTCAATATTACTAGTATATCTATTTTAGCAGTGCTTTGTCAAGGGCATTGCAACCCTTCGAACGGGAGAATGAGTAGAACAGGAGGCCTGCCGCCATGACCAGCGAGCAGATGAGAAAGCAGGTCTTGTAGGCTGCTGCCGGGTAGGAGCCGCCGGTACGGGGAAAGAGCGCTACGATTTTGCCGAAGAGGGTGGTGAGCACCGCGCTGCCCAGCGTCATACAGAAGTTTACCCAGGCCATAGCCGTACCCGCTATGCTGAGAGGAAAGAGTTCCTTGGCGTGTGCATACAGGAGCGTGCCGGCTGCATGAAAAAAACCGAGGCAGAAGGAAAGGAGCACGTAAGAAAACTCGCTCTCCATCTTCCACCCGGCGGTGAGGTAGAAAAGCAAGAAACAGTAGAGGACGAGCCCTGTGAAGGCCACCTGTTTTTCCGAACAATGCGCCCTGTCAACAATAGCGCCTGCCAGGGGACCGCCGCACGCATTTCCTATCGACAGGAAAATAAGCACGTTACCTGCCTTGATGGGTGAAAAGCCTCGTGCGTCCATGAGGTATAGCCCAAGCCACATTCCCTGCAGGCTCACGAATGTTCCGTAGCGGACGAAGGCAGTTATGGCTATTTGCCAGAAAGAAAGAGAGCCGAGAATAAGCCTTGTAGACGTGCGGAGATTCAGGAGTTGCGTGTTGGCTGTTACAGGATTGTGTACTGTTTCCCTGCGTACGTTCAAGACGAGGAATGCCGTTATGCCGAGCAGCAGCGTGACTGCTGCTGTCCAGACGAAAGTGATCCTCCAGCCACTCATCGCTGCCACATAGGCCAGCGGAGAGGCGGCGGCCATCGTGCCTACATAGCCAAAGGAAACGAAAAGGCCTGCCAGGGTCGAGAAACTCTTGCTGGGAAAATAGAGGGTGAACACCTTGAAAGAACCCATCAGCATGGCGGCCATACCGACTCCCATGAGTACTCTTCCGAGCGTCGCCCCAAAGAAGTCTTGAGCCTGGGAGAAGAGAATTGAGCCGCCGGCACCGACGACAGAGCAGCAAAGTATCACGAAGCGCGGACCGACACGATCCAGCAGCGGCCCCAGGACAATCTGAAACAATGCAAAGGAATAGAAGAAGGCACCGCCCAATATGCCGAGGGTCTCTGCCGACAGGTGGAGATCGGTCATGAGGCTCGGGGCAATGATCCCGCTTGAGATGCGGTAGAACATTGAGAGTATGAAGAGGAGGGATAGAACAGCGAAGATGGTGATGAGTCTATTCATCAATGGATCGGCTGGTGTATAGCGAACAGTAAGCAGTAAGCCGCGCGCATTCTTTACGGCCTGTGCACGTGCGTCTTGTAGGTCTTGATGTCAGCTCCTTGAATCCTTGATCCTTGAGCCTGTCTTAATGGTGGTGATGTTCCGGTTCTTCGCCCGCCGCTATCTGGCAATACAGGGCGTCTTTTTCACACTCGGCGCACTCCATCTGCAGAACAGTGTGCTTGATGCCGAGGTCAGCCAGCTTTTCTTCGATGTTTTTTCTGACG